>CAMJYG010000034.1 GCA_946409935.1 uncultured Clostridium sp.
TTGTTGTTGATTATTTTGTTGTTGATTGTTTTGTTGTTGATTATTTTGTTGTTGATTATTTTGTTGTTGATTGTTTTGTTGTTGATTATTTTGTTGTTGACTATTTTGTTGTTGATTATTTTGTTGTTGTCCATTTGGTTGTTGTCTGTTTGGTTGTTGTCCGTTTGGTTGTTGTCCATTTTGTGTATTTAAGATTTTATATATTTCACTTGCTTTTTGATTTATTCCACGCTCTTTTAGAAAACTTTCAAATTCTGGTTGACTTCCTTGATATGTAGGATCATAAATTCCTTCTTCTATTGCTTCATCAATAATTTCTTGTGGAATTTTCTTAGTATTTTGTATCGTTTTAACATCTTCTGGTTCATTTATAACAATTCCATTTTTACTTGCAAATTCTCTAAAACCATTGAGAGTATCACTAATATCTTTGTATTCTACCAATAAATCAGCATCATCATACATTTTCAATTCTTCATTAAGTTTATCTTTTTCTTCTGCTATACCAGCTTTTTGTTTTTTCAACTCACTAATTTTAACAAGATCAGGTGTTTCAATATACGTGTATGAATCTCTTTGATGTCTTTTTTCTTCAATTTCAGAACCTAATGCATCTTTTTCACCACTAATTATTTCTCTATCGTTTTTACTTAAATTAGGATCTCTTAGCGAATTGATTTTAGATGATAATTCTTTTTCTTTATTATCTATTTCTGTCTGCAATTTATCTTTTTCTGTTTTTATTTTGTTATTTTGTTTTATTATATCTTTATTTTGTTTTTCTAATTGACCAATTAAAGTATCCAAATTCGTTTCATCTTTTGTCAATTTATCTATTTTACTTTGAATATTAGCTTTTTTTTCGTCTTTTCCATCAGCATTAATATAATTAGAAAGATACTTTTGATAATCTTTTGCAGATTGCATAAAAGATTTGCTCTTTAACCTAATATTTAATTTTTTCTTTTCAATTTCTTCCTGCTGTGTTTCAATATTTTTATTATAACGTTCCTGAAAATTAAGATCATCTTTCATAAATAAATTTTCACTTTTGTATTTCTCTAGATTCTCTTCTAAACTCATTAATTCTTTTAATTGAGTTTCCATTTCGTTTGTTTTGGCTTCATATTGTGATTTTTTTTCTGTATACTCCTTATTATTACCATATTTCGTATTTGCCATTGCAAATTCCTCCTTTTATTATATAGTTTACATTATATCATATTTCTTCCAGTAAGTCAACATAATATTATTATTGAATAAAATATTTTAATTTATAAAAATGCTTTCCTTATATTTTCATATTACTTTTTAGTATATCATAAAAATACTTATTTTCAATACCATTGTTAATTTTGTAATAATATTAATATAATTGTAATAAATATGTATTTTTTGCATTATTTATTAAATCTAAATCTTTATGTTTCTTCATCAAATTTTAAATATCTTAAATTATTATTTTAATTATTCATTTTTTTAGTTTTCTAATCTTCATTCTCAACTCTTCTATTTTTTTATCATAACAACTGTTTATCTTTTCTAATTTTGAGATACTTAAATTGTCTAAAATTTTCGGATTTTTATTTACCATATTAATAATATCATCAATATTTTTTTCTTCTTTTGCATTTTGGTATAAAATACTTTTTTCTTCCTCATTTTCTTTTACAGTAAGTTGCTCTTTAAACGTATCTTTCTTTACATTTCTATTCATACAAGTTTTCCCTTCTTTTGTTTTTTCGATTTATTTAATCTTATTTATAAATTTATCTCTTATTAGTTACTGTTTTATCTTGCTTTATTTTTTACACTTTGTAATAATTTTGTAAAGTCTTCTTGTAGTTTTTCAACTATGGCTATCTTAGAAACAATTTCCCTCTTCTCTAATTTTTTTATCCTTTCATTTACTTCTTTTTTATCTTCATCAGTTAATCTAGAGCAATACTTTTTATACCCGTATTTTATATTATTCTTGCTTAGGCTTAATAATATTTCTTTTATTCGCGAAGACTCTAATTCTTCATTTTTTTCCTCTAAATAATCCACAATTTCTTCTTCGCTTTTGTCTCCAAATTCTAATTCTTCTATTCTTTTTTCCACTTCTTTTTTATCTTCATCAGCTAATTTAAAGCGATAATTATAATAGCCATATCTTATACTATCCTTGCCTAAGCCCATTAATATCTCTTTTATTCTTGCAGGCTCTAATTCTTCATATTTCTCATCCAAGTAATCTAAAACTTCTTCTTCACTTTTGTCTCTAAATTCTAATTCTTCTATTCTTTTTTCTACTATTTTTTTATCTTCATCTGTTAATTTAAAGCGATAGTTATAATAGCCATATCTTATACTATCCTTGCCTAAGCCTAATAATATCTCTTTTATTCTTGCAGGCTTCAATTCTTCATATTTCTCATCTAAGTAATCTAAAACCTCCTCTTCATTTTTGCCTTCCAATATTTTTTCATTTGATACTATTACGTTATCAGATTCTGTTAAATTCTGTGCACTAGATTGTCTTGCTTCTTCATCTAGATTTTCATCTGTCCTTTCTGATTTTGCCTCTATTCTTTTCTCAAGCTCTCCTATTTGCTCTGGAGTGAATCTTTCTTTAATATTAATCTTTTCATCTTGTAATAAACTCTTCACATCGTTTACATCACAGCTATTTAACAATGTAAAACAATCCTCACTGTCTAATATTTCTGAACATTTTAATATTATAAATCTTCTATCTGTCTCATCATTTACTGCAGATATTATTGTAATCAACTGCTGAATATTAAAGTTTTTATTAATCATATCATTGACTTTATCTATTAATTTTGATGAATCGCTAAAACATCCATTCATTTCTTCAATATATCTTTTAGCATCTTCATCTGTTGCTATTTTTGTTTCAATTTCTTCAATGATTTCACTATGTGGATTTATTTTACTGCTTTCTGATTCTCTTACTCTTTTTTCAAGTTCAGTTATTTGAGTTTCATTTAATTTATCTCGTACACTATACATGTCCAATAAATCATTTACTAATTTCCCATCTTGTAATAAATTTAATACTTCAAAAAATTCTTCATTTTCCATTATTAGGGCTAAATTATCAACTATCTGTTCTTGATAAAATATTTCGTTAACCCCGGAAATTAGACTAGCAAATTGATTAATACTTGCATTTTTATTATACAGAATATCTATTCTATCGCCTATACTAAGATAATCCATTTCTAATGAATTTATTGCCTTAATTGTATTTGCAACTTCCTCTTCTATTGTTTTTGTTTCTGTTTCAGTTTTCTCATGATTTCCCTCAAGTTTTTCATCTATGATTATTTCGTAATTAGCTTCTCTATCACTATTAGTTTCAGCTGAATTTCGTATTTCTTCAATTTTTCTTATTTGTTCTTCTGTAAATGGATTATCCAAATTTATACCTAAGTTTTTCTTTTTATCGATATATTTTTTCATAAGTTCATCTATTTGTTCTTTTTCTAGTCTAAAATTATCATCTAAATAATCTAATAAATCGAATACAAATTCAATATCACATTTTTCCAATAATCTAAAAGGATCTTTATTACTTTTTTTAATAAATTGTAATGCTATATTTCTCTTTTTTTCTTCATCTTTGACCTCAGATAGTATATGTACAAATTGATCAATCATTAAACCTTTATTTATCAAGTCTTCAATCCTCTCGTATGCTTCACCTTTATCATTTTCCATTTCATTTATGTCTTCAATAATTTCTTTAATTTCTTTATCTGTTACTATCTCCGTTTCATCTTCTATTATTGGTTCTACTTCCAATAATTCATTTTCTGACTTTCTCTTTAAACTATTAACATATTGAATAAAACTTTTATTCTCGCTTAGTATAAATCTATTTTTATTTTTTGCTTTATTACTATTTTTACTATTTAATATTCCTTGTATTAATTCAATATCTTTATCTGTCAAATTCAATTGTTCTAAATCTGATAACTCAAATTGTTTCAAACCTTTTAATGTTATATGCATTAATATCTCTAATGCATCAATTCTATTCAAGGAAGTACCATACTTTTGTAATATAATAATCCTATCTTCCTCTTTACTAAACGAAATACAAATATTTTTTATTTCCTCTGAAGTTAACGTTTCAATATCACTATCTAGCTTAAAAAGTTTACTTTCTTCTTCTTCCCTTTTTATATTTTCAATTTTCTCTTTTATTAATTTTATTTTTTCATAGTCTAAATATTTTTCAAACCTTTCTAACTCTTGCTGTAATGCTATGGAACCTTCTTCACTTCTTTCTCTTATCAACTCCACTATAATTTCTTGTGAATCCTTACTAATATTAAAATCCCTACTAGAAATTATATCTTCTATATCCCTATGAATTATATCTAACTTTTCTTTTGTACTTATGTTTCCCCATCTTTCATATTTTAGTGAACGCATCATCTCTTCAAAATTCCAGCACTCTTCATCTTGTTTAATTGCTTCTTGTATATTTTCAACTTTCATATATGAAAAAATGCTATACAAAATACTGTCAATTTCACCTATATCTTGAATTTTTACATTTGAATATAGAATTTCTTCTCTTAATCTCATTATATCACGTATTTCTATAGTACTGTTATCTTCTTCAGTAGATAGCTTTGCTTCTATTATTTTCAACAAACTTTTTAATTTTTCATCATCTAATTCTTCTTCTTCTATTACTTCAATAGCATAATTTATTGACTCTTTTTCACCTAATTGTGTTATATCTTTTTCCCAAATAGACTCAATACCATAAATCAATTTTCGGAATTGATATTTTCTTCCTAAATATCTCATTAGTTTCACTCCTTTTTAATCTTTATTTAAATTATACTAAAAAAGATTAACTATGTCAACGAGATAATATTTAAAAATTCTACAATTTTCATATTAATTGAGGGTATTTTTTCATACTTCATAAATTAAATTACCCCCACTCCTTTTCGCCAATTTTTCATACCTCTCTTTTTTATCTTTTATCTTCTTCCCCTCAAGTTCTGGTAATATTCCAAAATTCGCGTTCATTGGTTGAAATTTAGAGTTTGGTGTTGAAATATATTTAGCAAGTGCACCTATTATTGTAAATTCTGAAAAGATAACTTTTTCTAAATCTATATCCGCATTTTCTACTTGTAATTTATTTATTATTTTAAACTGATTTACTGCATTTAAAGCTGCAACCATTCCAGAACTTATAGATTCAACATATCCTTCAACACCTGTTATTTGACCTGCAAAATAGATGTTTTTATTTTTCTTTAAATTATAAGTTTCATCTAACAATATACTTGAATTAATATATGTATTTCTGTGCATTACACCATACTTTACAAATTCTGCATTTTCTAATCCTGGTATTAGACTAAATACTCTTTTTTGCTCACCAAATTTAAGATTAGTTTGAAAACCAACTATATTATATAATTGTGCTTGTTTATCATCTTGCCTTAATTGAACAACTGCATACGGTCTTTTAGCTGTTCTTGGATCATCAAACCCTACTGGTTTTAGTGGGCCAAATCTTAAAGTATCTATTCCTCTTTTTGCCATTATTTCTATTGGCATACAGCCTTCAAAAATTTCCCTTTTTTCAAATTCATGCAATGTTACTACTTCTGCATTTATTAATTCATTACAAAATTTTTCATATTCTTCTTTATTCATTGGTAAATTAATATAATCTTTTTGTTCTAAGTTTTGCCTTTTTCTCCACTCTTCTTCTGTTTCATCTTTCTTTTTTTCTTGACTATATCTATCACCATAAAAAGCAATATCAAAATTAATACTATCTTTAGATATAATTGGAGCTGCTGCATCATAAAAATATAATTTATCTTCTCCTGTTAATTCTTGAATCTGCATTGCTAAACTTTCTGATGTTAGTGGACCTGTTGCAATAATTACTATTCCATCCTCAGCCATTTTAGAAATATTAGTTACTTCCTCATGTATAACTTCTATTAAAGGATTATTTTTTATTTCATTAGTTACTTTCTCAGAAAATAAATCTCTATCTACTGCTAATGCTTGTCCTGCTGGTACACTTGTTTCATCTGCAATTTTTATAAGCAGAGAATCCAATCTTCTTAGCTCTTCCTTCAAAAGTCCACAAGCATTTGTTAACAAATTGGATTTAAAAGAATTACTACAAACAATCTCTGCAAAATTTTCGCTACTATGTGCTGGTGAAAATTTTGTTGGCTTCATTTCATATAATTTAACTTTTATTCCTCTTTTGGCAATTTGGTAAGCTGCTTCACAGCCTGCCAAGCCTCCTCCTACTACTGTTATATAATCTTTCATTTTTGATACCATTCCTTTCAAATTTACCGTTACTCGAATTTTTGTTCTTTTTATATTGATTTGTTTTAAAACCTATGTTATACTAACATAGGAAATGACAATAAGCAGATGTGGTTTTGCCACCATTTTTACGAAACATCGTAGGAAAGGTGGTGATGTTTTATGATTAAAGTTATAGTATTTTTTACAGTATTATTATTCTCATCTTTAACATTAAACGTTGCCTTAGCAGCAGTTCTATATAAGAACTGGGTTGATAAGCAACTACATAAATAATAAAAAGCTCACATCTGTATAAATTTGACGATTCAGATGTGAGTTTTTCTATCTATATCGGCAAAACCACGTTTGTGGCCTTGTCATGTTCCTATACTTATTATACTTTAATTGCCACTATATGTCAATTAAAATTCATATTTCTGCATTATTTTCTTTAAACTTTTTCATGTTATTACTCCTTAGATATTTTTTGCATTAATGCTTCTTGCAATACTTGTGAAAAATTTATATTCAATGCCTCTGCTTTTGTATTTAGCCATTGTGGAATAGTTAAATTTTTTCTAATAGATTTATTACCCCATTTTTGTACAAACTCATCTAAATCAACTACAACCAATGTTTTAAATGAACTTACTACATCTTTGTCTTCTATTTCCCAATAGTCTTGAACTTCTTTTATATTAATATCTTCTATTTTACTTTGTTTTGGTATTTCATTTCTGCTTACGTCTTCTAAGTCTTCTAGTATATATGTTGCAATTAAATCTTGTGCCATATATAAAGCCTCTTCTAGTGTTTTCCCATAAGTATTATTTGTGTTTAAATCTGGAACAAAAACCATATACTCATCTTTCGTTTGAAAAATACAAACAGGATAAATAACTTTCATAATTATACCTCCCTTTATAATTTAAAACTAGCTAAACAAATTCATAATTTCCTCTTTAGACAACCTGTTTACAAAAGAAGTCTTTGTACTTAGCATACTATCTGCCAAATCAGCTTTTCTTTTTTGCAATTCATATATTTTTTCTTCAATAGAATTTTTAGTAATTAATTTATATACTTGTACATTATTTTTTTGACCTATTCTATAGGCTCTGTCCGTAGCTTGATTTTCAGCTCCTAAATTCCACCATGGATCATAATGTATAACCATATCTGCTCCTGTTAAGTTAAGCCCTGTTCCACCTGCTTTTAAGGAAATTAAAAATACTTTTATATCTGGGTTTTCATTAAATTCATCAACTAATTTTATTCTTTCATCTACCTTTGTGCTTCCTGTTAGTTTAAAATATTTTATCCCAATTTCTTTTAACTTCGGCTCTATTAACTCAAACATTGATGTATAACCTGAAAATAACAATATTTTATGTCCTGAATTTACTGCTTCTTCAATAATTTCAATACATTGTTCTAATTTACTACTTCCAGAATTATAACCATCTATAAATAAACTTGGATGACAACAAATTTGTCTTAATCTTGTAAGAGCTGCAAGTATTTGAATTTGACTTTTTTCATATCCCTTAAATTCAATTTCTTCTGCAAGTTCCTGTTTAGCCTGTGCTAAATAATTTAAATATATTTTTCTTTGTTCTTCTCCCATTTCGTTATTTAAAACTGTTACTGTTTTATCTGGCAATTCTGTTAATACTTCGTTTTTCTTTCTTCTTAAAACAAATGGCTCTATTAACATCTTTAGCTTATTCATTGTTTTTTCATCATTATCTCTAATTATTGGCATTTCGAAAATTGTTTTAAATTTTTTATAATTGAATAAATATCCTGGCATTATAAAGTCAAATATTGACCATAATTCTGCTAAAGAATTTTCTATTGGTGTTCCTGTTAGTGCATATCTTGTATCTGCTTTTAATTGTTTTATTGCTTTAGCATTTTGTGTATTGCTGTTTTTTAAATATTGAGCTTCATCTGCTATTATATACCTAAATTGATAGTTTTTATTTTTATATAATTCTATATCTCTTTTTAATAAATCATATGATGTAATTACTAAATCATAATCATTTATTTTTTCAATCTGTCTTTTTCTTTCTTCTAGCGTTCCTCTTATAACAAGTGTTTTCAATTCATCTGTAAACTTTGTTACTTCATTTTGCCAGTTTAATGTTAAAGAACTTGGGGAAACAACTAAACTTGCTCTCTTATTATTTTCTAATTTGCTTTCATTTTGTACATAATCTACAACAACAGATAACATTTGAACAGTTTTTCCAAGTCCCATATCATCTGCAAGTACTCCTCCAAATTTATAATTATCTAAAACTTTTAACCATTTAAAACCTGTTTTTTGGTAATATCTAAGTACTGAATTCAAGTTTTCTGGAACTTTAAGTTCTTCTTCTAATCCTTCCTTGCTAAGATTATTTACAATTTCCTTATATTCTGAATTTTTTATTATTTCTGTTCCTTTAATTCCTTTTAAAAGCTGATTTAAATATAAACTTCTTTGAACAGGTAAACTTACTTCTCCATTTTCTATTTGTTTATAATCTATATCCATTCCAGTTGCTAATTTATCTAAAAAGTCAATCTCTTTGTTTTCTTCTAAATTTATAAAACTTCCATCTTTTAGTCTATGATACTTTTTCTTTAGCTTATATTTTTCCATTACCTCTTCTAATTCTTTACCATCTATATCTAGGCTTTTTAAATCAATTTTTAATAAATTATTTTCTACTTTTACACCCAAACTTCCTATTTTAGGCTGTTTTATTTGCTTTGTCTTAAATTTTTCTGTAACTAAAACATCAAAATTTTGCATATAATAATTAATATCTTCTGTTAAAAAATCAAAGATTTTATCATTTTCCGGAATTATAAATCTAGTATTTTTTACATCTAACATAAAACCAGTTTTTCTAAATGCATTAAAAACTTTGGTTTCTTCTATCATATTTCTAGGAAAATCTACTTTTATTTTTTCATCTAGTGGATTAAACTCTTTTTCGCCATATTCAAAACCAATATTTGCAATTAGATAATCATTTTCATCAAAATCTAAATACATTTTTACTACTAAATCTTTTGGCTTATATTTATTAATCTCTTCTTCTGGAATATTCTCTAATACTATCGCTTCTTTAGCTTTAGGTAGAACTACTGAAAATAATTCTGGTAATTCATCCTTTCCAAGTTTAACCTCTGTCATATAATTTTGTCTAAATAATTCTAGTAATTTTAGGTTTGAATTTTCAAATTGTTTTGTACAACGATGTAATTTATCATTATTTATTATATATTTATAATTTTTTCCTTTAATTATTGTAACATCAAATATATTTATATTTGGTGTTATTGAATATGTTTCGTCATTCATTTTCTTTAAACTAAACTCAATTTGAGGTTGCTCTTCTGTGAAATTTATTATTTCTTTATTATAGTCTCTTTGAAATTCCACACTTTTTCCTTTTAAAATATCAAATATTTCATCTATTCCATTATTTCCTAGTATTATGCAATTTTCACTTAAAGCTTTTCCATAATATCTATAATTACTATTAGAATTTGAATTTGCATATTTTATTATTTCAGCATATTTTAATATAAAATCTAATAACGGCTTACTTTCTTCTTCAAATATTTCTCTTGTATGTACAAATTGAAGTTTTTCGCCATATTTGTAAAATTCTTTATCTATCATTCTTGTATAAAATTCTGATAAATCCTTTATTTTATACATCTTCTTATCGCCTATTCTAAACTCTGCCTTCATATCTCCAGAAAATTTATCATAGATAATTTTAGTTTCTAATTTTATTGTCCCAATATTTTTTAAATTATTCTGTTCTTTTTCATCTATTAGTTCAACTTCTTCATTGTAAAAAGAATTGACTATTTGTTTAAAATTTCTATATTTTCCTATATCTGCTACTTTATGTTTTAACTTGCTTCCATATTTTCTATTATATTCCTCGTCTTTTGAAAATGAAATAACAGAAGCAAGAGTATGTTTACATACTCCATAATGACTATTGTAATCTGGACATTCACATGTTATGTCTTCAACCTCGCCATTTTTTATTGAAACGAATGTATTATATAATTCAGTTCCTATAACCAATGCAGATATTTCAAAATTTTTATCATCTTCATACTCAACATATATTATTCTTACTCTTCCTTGCTCCATGTACTTTTTAGCTTTTTCAAATCTTGCTTGTCCTACATCATTTATTAATGCATCTATAATATCTTGGTTAACTAACATTTTTACTATCATTCCTTTCTAATGTACAAATCTGGTTGGAAAAGAATTAAATTTTGACAATGCTCAGACTGTTAAAGCTTGCTTGTTACAGTCTGAGTATGCTTTAGCTGGCATATTATATTTAAAAGGCAAGGGCGCATACTCTTTGTATGTTGCTGAGACTGTTAAGGCTTTGCCTGTTACAGTGTCAGTATGCCTCAGGTAAACTGCGTTTTAAATATAATATAACGCAGTCAAAATTCTAATTATTTTTCAACCTTCTCTCCTCGTCTAGCAAAATATTATATAATAATTGTATTGAAAAATCAACACCTATTTAAAGTTGAGCTTCATCCTTATTTTTTCTTGCTTGATATTCTTCTTCATATTTTCTTTCTCTGCATAACTCTCCAAAATAATTATTTTTTACTAATTCACTCCACTCTTTTTCCTCGTATATAAGATCACTATCTATAATTACATATTCTCCAGCTTGAAGTGGCTCACCTTTATTTTTTCCAATGATACCAGTTGCTCTTTCAGGTGGATTAATTTCTTTATTGCGTAAATCAAACTCATGAGTTGTATTAGGTCTTAATAGTTTTCCTATATTTTCCGGTTTTACATCAACCCAAACTAGTCCATCATCACGTAGTTCTGAATAAATATTTAATAAAACTTTATGAATATCTTCACTTTTCATTTTTTTATACCAACTAGTATCCACCAAATTCTGAATTTCTATAAAATTGTCCTCATCGTATTCATCACCAATTTTTCTTCTTACGATAGGTTGTAATATTCTTCTATGATTTTGTATTACTGGATTTGCTCTTTTACCCACTTTAAATACTTTATCTCCAATTCTATACGCAACAGAAAAAAATCCCTCCCCTACTTGTTTAACAGCATCCATATTTTTACTGTTATCAGCTCTTTTTAATAATTCATCAATAATCATTTTAATTATAGATGCTTTAGTAGGATTCTTATATCCATATTTCATTTTAGAAAAAATATCTGATGTAAAATCCCCAAAAATATCTTTCGCAATTTCTCTACATTCTTCCAACGAAATAGTATAATCTATTGGAAACACCATAAAAAATTCTGGTCCTTTTTTTTGTATTTCTTTCTTAAAATTTTCAAACTTATTGAAGTATTTAAATTTGAACTTATATAATCCAAAATCAGCATCACATATATCTTCAAATTTACTTGTCAAAAATTCATCAATTTTTTTCATATTAGGGTTGTTTTCACTAATAATTAAAAAACAAGGTATAATATTCATAATATCATATACTCTACTTAGACCTATTTCATTATACGTTTCTTCAATCTTATTTGCTAGAATTTCTAATGCCTTATTACTATTTAAAACTCCTTCATCTAATAAAATGTAGAAGCACTTTTTCATATCGTCATCTATTTTTTTCCCTTCAAAAAACTTTTCAAGATTTTTTCTTCTTTCGCCTAAATCCATAAATTGTAAAAAATCACTTTTAGATGTCATTTTTGATAAAACCAAATCTAAATTTTGAAAAACAAGCTCTCGCACATCACTATACTTGCAAAAACTCCCAATATCATAAGCATTTAAATAATCACTTTCTGTAACAATTCGAATAAAATTTTCCTTAAACCAAATTCTAAATTCATCAACTTTGCTATATGCCTCTTTCATTATTTTCCAATCATGTGCCATATATTCAACTTCCTTTCATTTTAATGTGTTATATTAATCTCGATTTTTTGCTTGCCTTCTTTTTCCTTTAAATATCTTTTTTCAAATCTATCCATTCGTTTTCTTAAATTTGAAAAAGATTCAAATACTGTTTCTAAATCCTTCTCCTCAACTATAAATTCATTATCTATAATTACATAATCTCCTGCCTCTAATGGTTTTCTATCTACTTTTCCTACAAGCCCATTCCCATATTTATCCGGTATTATTTCCTTGTTTTTTTTATCTATATCTACATATAAAACATTGCTTTTATTAGTTTTTAACAATTTTCCCACATTACCTGGTCTAATATCTACCCAAAATAATCCATCATCACGCAAATCAGCATAAATTTGAAATAATACATCATCGATTTCTTCAAAGCTTAAATTTTCAAACCATTTTGAATCCACTAGGTTTTGAATCTCTATGCAAGAAGCATATATATTTCTCATTAAAAAGCTACCTTCTACATCTTCTATTTTGGTTTTTACAATTGATTGTAATATTCGCCAATGATTAGGTATAGTATCATTATTGGTACTTTTTCTAAATTTCAAAACAAAATCTCCTACTCTATACGCAACAGAAAAAAATCCTTTCCCAATCTGCTCAATATCTTCTATCTTTTTATTTTCAGAATGTTTTAATAATTCATCTATGAACGTTTGATAAATTAGAGCTTGTTTTGCATCATTTTGTCCAAATTTCATTTTTGTAAAATTCTCTGTTGTAAACTTTCCGAAAACACTTTCAGCTATTTCTTTACATTCTTCAATTGAAATATTGTAATTTAATGGAAATCCAACAAAAAAATCGGCACCTTTTTTCTTGATTTCTTTTTTGAATTCATTCATATTCATAAAATATTTAAAATCAAATGTCACACAAGGAAATACTTCCTTATCTATTATATCTATATTGTTAGCAAAAAAAATATCTAATTCCTTTATAGCCTCATTATCTTCTTTGAAATTTATAAAATCCGGTATCATTCTAATTAAATTATATACTCCCCAAAAGCCCATAATATCATATATTTTTTGAACATTCTTTGCTAATAGATTAAGTAATAATTGTGAGTCGTAGCTTCCACCATTATTAAATAAAGCCCCTATTCCAGAGCTAATATCATATTTAAAAAATAATTCTATATTTTCTTCTATTTCCTCCTCTTCCATATAAAGTGCAAAGGCTCCTACTCTTTTCATTTTAGAAAAAACTAAATCTAAATTTTCAAAAATAGCTTTTCTAATTTCTGTATAGTGACATAAATCTTCTATTATAGATTCATCATAGTTATCACTATTTTCTATTATCTCTTTTAAGTTTTGTACAAAATATTGCCTTAATTCTTTATTAAAGAACAGTTCTTCTTTTAAATTTTGATCCAATGTAATTATTTTTTTCATTTTTTATTATCATTCCTAATTCATTATATTTCTTTTGGTTTATCTTTCTTCTTTTTGTTTTGATACATAACCTCATATTTTAACATACGGTCGAATTGTCCTGGACTATATCCAATAGTTTCAATTTCTCCCTCTCTTATTATATAGCAGTAAATAATAGCCTTATACTAGGTGTAATTTTTCCATATTTGAAAAATAATTCTTTATTTTTATTTAATTCATCTTTATTCATATATTCTGAAAAATAACCTATATCATTCATTTTTGAAAACACTAAATCTAAATTATCAAAAACAATCTTTCTTATTTCTTTATTTTCATTGCATAATCTTCCAATTGCAGAAGTATCACAGCTGTCACTGCTTTTTATTATTTCTAAAAAACGTTCTATAAAAAAATTTCTGAATTCTCTATTTGCCAAAAAAATAGATACAGCTTTATAATCTATATTCATATTCTAATATTCGTTCTCCTTCATTTATGTTACCTTAATAATTATACTAGATTTACATAATTTTGTCAATTTGTTCTTTATAAGTTTTTCCTTCCAAACAAAGAAACTCCCAGACAATTATTGTCTGGGAGTTTCTTTTACATCATCGTTATTGCTAGTTTTTTTTTATTATTTTTTAAATTATTGTAATATTGCACTATAAGCTCATCTAATTCTGTACTTAATTTATATGTAATTTTATAATCTTCTCCTGCTTCAATACTTTTATTTAATTTATCCCTTAATTTACAAATTTCATCATTTAACATACCCATCTCTCCTTTTCCCTTTTTTTATCTTCTGTATATCTATAAATTACCATATTATTTTCTTCAAGTCAAGTATTTTCAATGGTTTTTGGCAACTTTCGTACTCCTTATTTTTACAATTTTCGACGGCATAATACAATAGGAAACGGCAATATCGAACTTAGTTGATAACTGCCGTTTTTATAACATTTTTTTCTTTTTCAATTTTATACATTTTATTTTAATTTTTCACAACTGAAAGAACCATTTTTTCCTCTTTAAATACATCTTTTAATATTTGTTCTAAATATTCTACATTAATTCCTTCAATTTCTTCTAAATAGTCAAAACTATTTATACCTTTAAAATAATCTGCTAAAAACATTCTAGATATGTCAGATACATCATTATATTCTTTTACATAACCACCATATATCATCTTTTTTATTCTTTCAAAATCATTTTTATTTATCCCTTCTGTTTTTATTTTATTAACTTGTTGCTTAAATTTTTCATATACTTCTTCTGGTTTATTTGATTGACCTGTTATTAATGCATGTGCATAATTCCTTGAAAATTCATATTCTAAGCTAGGTTGACCAAATATTATTCCTTTATTATATAATTCTTTATACAAATTAGAACTTCTTCCAATTAATATATTTAATAAAATTTCCATAGCTATATGTTTTTTTACTATTTCGTTTTTATTACTTTTGCTCTTTTCATCCATTTTATCTTTTATTCCTATAGTATAAAGTGGTGTACTAACTTCAAATCTCTGCTCTATTTTTTCTTGAACAATTTCTTCTGGTTCATCTGGATATATTCTCTTTATTTCTCCACTTGCTTTGGTATCTATCAATCTCTTTTTTACTTCTTTAATTATTTCTTCTGGTTCAAAATCACCACATATTACCAATGCCATATTTGAAGGATTATAAAATGTGTTATAACATTTATACAAAA
Organism: uncultured Clostridium sp.; assembly: GCA_946409935.1. Taxonomy (GTDB): domain Bacteria; phylum Bacillota; class Clostridia; order TANB77; family CAG-508; genus CAG-269. The sequence goes on from CAMJYG010000034.1 coordinate 15,404, forward strand.
TATCCTTATCTATCTTACTTATACTTTCAATTGTTCCTACTATATCTATTTTAATAGGATTATTGTGATACATTGCATTTACTGCATTTAAATAAACTCTCCACTCAGGGTAATCGTCATACATCATTATCTCTTGTCCAATAATTCCCTTTTCTTTTTCGACATTTTCATCTGTAAAATAGGGATGTTGAACATAATCCATTAATTCATCCATTGCTTCGTAAAAATTGTCTGTACACTCAAATAAATATGCTGTATGGTCATTCGTTGTATATGCATTTGCTTCTACTCCTAATGCAGTTAGAACATCCAGACTATTTGTTCCATTTTCTTGTTCAAATAATTTATGTTCTAGAAAATGAGCAACACCATTTGGCACTTCTGTTTTATTCTCTTCACCAGGTGCCACAAATATACTTTCATTAGAGCCATAATTTGTCCCCCATATTATATATTTTTTTTGAATTCCCGGTTTTGGAATTATCATTACAGTTAAGCCATTTTCTAATTTTTCAATATATAATTTTTCTTTAACTTTTAAATTTTCAATAATCTGCATTTTAAAACTCTTCCTTTCTTTTCAGTATAAAACATTTTAAATAATTCTTTGTTACAATTCACAGCCGATAAAGTTTTAAGCCCGCGCCAGCAATTACTATATAATTTTTTAGGAGGCACTACGTCCGTGAATCACTTGGAGGTACCTGAAAAATTATATAGTCATTGCGCTAGGCAGGGCACACTGTTTTTAAAGCTGTGAATTGTAACAACATTTTAACTAATTTTTTAAAAAATATACTGTATTAATCACAATATTATTTGCTATATCAACAATATTTTGTTTATTTACATTTTGAATATTTTTTATATAATCTTCCATTGAAACTCTTTCTTCACATAATTCTTGTCCAAAATAATAGCTTATTCCTGTATCTTGCTCGTCATCTATAGTTTTTATAGATGCAATTATTCCTATTTTTGCGTTTTCTATATCTTCTTCTGTGAAATTTCCTTGTTTCATATCATTAATTTGCTGTCTTATAAGGTCAAGGGCTTTTTCATAATTTCCAATTTCTATACCACAATTAATAAATATATTGCTTTTATATCTTAAATAACTTGAGCTTGCAACATAAGCTAAATGTGCTTTTTCTCTTACATTTTGGAACATTTTGGAATTAGCACTTCCACCCAAAATACTGTTATACAATAATGCAAAATATCTCTCATTTGTATTATTAAGTTTTAAATCTAATCCTAAAACCAATTTACCTTGAGTTACGTCCATTGAATCTGTGACAATTTTTTCATCAGATGGCAATTCTTTTTGTAAAAAGTTTGGAGCTACATAATTTGAATTTCTTTCTGGTAAGCTCTTTATATTTTCATTTTTACTAATTGAATCTATAATTTCATCATTTATAATTCCAGATATAAATATATCAATTTTACATGTATTTATTAGATTTTTATAATATTCGTAAAGATTTTTTTCATCTATTTTTTCTAAATCTTCAATATATCCAAATTTATATAGCCCATAAGGATGTTCTTTATACATCTCTTCTACACAACGCTCTATGGCATATGAAGATTTATTATCAATTTTCCCCTCAATATAATGTTTTATATTATTCTTTTCCTGCTCAACATACTGTTTATTAAAACAATCGTTTTCAATGTATGGATTAAATACAATTTCTAACAAACTCTCTAATGCTGTTTTTAGTATATTTTCATTCTCTTTTGGTAAAAAATTATCATTAACTGTTTCAATATAGAATTTTAAAACTTGATTGTCTCCTGTTTTATCTAATCCACAGTCAAAACTAGCTCCATACATTTCCTCCATTTTTTTACTAATCTCTTCTTGTGATGTCATGGTTTTACTTCCTCTTCTTAATATAGAAGAAATAACTGCATTTTTTGTAACATTTTCTCTTTCTAGTTTTGTAGTTAAAAATACAGACATTAAATTAGTTTTAAATTTATCTGTATTTATCGTATGGATTTTAATTCCCTTTTTTAATTCATTTTCTTTATATTCCATCCTTACCTCATTCCTTTCTTTTTTTATTTTATCACAATTTTATCTTTTTTATTAAATTTTTGACTGATTTATACATTATTTTTATAATTTTTTATTTATCTTTTATAAACTGAATATTTACCATATGTATAATTACATGAAACTATTTTATATATGCTTCATTTGCGTAACTTGACTATATATATTTCATAGGAACAAATCGGAAAGCTAATAAACTTGTAGTATGTTATTTTAAACTATAAATTCTAATTAGCAACAAATTAAAAATAGTAAAGCTTTCCGTAAATCTGTTCATGTGCAAATTTTCGTCTAGAAAATTTCTGTACAACGCTTAGGGTGAAGCCCCTTTTATACAATAGGAAAGGATTACTTTCCTATTGTATGAATAAAAAAGGAAGCTTAGAGTTGTATTTTCCTCTTAACTTCCAATCCAATCTTATTAAAATTTTCTTTTTCTTGCAGCCTCTGATTTTTTCTTTCTTTTTACACTAGGTTTTTCATAGTGTTCTCTTTTTCGTACTTCTTGAAGTACTCCATTTCTAGCGCATTGTCTTTTAAACCTTTTTAAGGCATCTTCTATATTTCCATTATTAACTTTTATCTCTGACATTTATATTCCCCTCCTTCCGGCCATACGAAAAATGTATGTGGGATAACCCTTTTAACGATATATATTATACATTAAAGGAAAAGACTTGTCAATACTTAGGTTTTAAAAACATACTATCGATTAATATATATTGTTACAATTCACAGCTTCTAAAATAGTGTGCCATGCCTAGTGCAATTACTATATAATTTTTCAGGCACCTCCAAGCGATTCCCGCTCAGTTGCCTCTTAAAAAATTATATATTAATTGCTGGTGCGGGCTTAAAGTTTTATTAGCTGTGAATTGTAACTATATATTTTGATTTTTAATTATTTTTTTATTTCAACTATATAATCGCACTTTTCTACACTTTTTTCATATTATATTATAAACAACTTTATTGTTGTATTTAATAAAGAAAGGAAAGAATGTAATGATGGAAGATAAAAAACCTTTTTGTCCTATTATTGACGTAGATGGTGTTATTTCTGGAGGTAAGCAATTTGATTTGGATATAACTTTACCTGAGGATAATCGTGACGTAATTTATGGAGTAGTTAAAAATTGTTTTAAAGAACCTGTATCTGATGCAGTTGTTAAATTAGTTGAAGTTGTATGTGAACATGGTAAAGAAGAAAGAAGACCAATAGGTCACACATTTACAGATAAAGAAGGAGAATTTGTATTTGGACCTCTTTGCCCTGGTAAAGAATATGCTTTACAAATCTGGGTTAATGATACTAAAAAAATAAAAATATGTGCTAAGTGTCATCATGAAGGAAAATGCTTAAAAGGTGATAAATGTGACAAATGTGATTGTTTTATAGATGACCATAAAGAAAATTGTGACAAATGTGATAGATATGAAGAAATAACAGAAATAGAGAAAATAGAAGAATAAATATGTCATTAGGGTGTCCCCCTGGCAAAAAATTGCCAAAAGGGGCGTCCCTTTGGCAACTTTGGCAATTTTTTTTACATTCCCATCTTTTTAGCTATTTGCTTCCCTTTTTTCATTATTTTTTTCTTGCTCATCATGTCATTTTCTGTATACATCATTATTAAACCTGTTGTAATAAGTCCACCTATCATAACACCTTTCATAAATTTCATTTTACCACCTCCAAATTTTAAATGTAGCAATTTACAGTTTTCTAACTAAAAAACATATATAAAATAATTTCACTTTATTTATTATCTATCTTTTTTATTTTTTTATTCGGGTTCACATATAATTTAAATATGTTATATATTTCATTAATAGCAATAATTGCCAAAAAAATGCCAAAACATTTTTCCAAAATTTTTATATCAATATAAGTTGATATCCTAGCTCCAATTACAGCACCTAAAATTCCAAAAGTAGCTATAATTACTCCTAATTTCAAATCTATATTTTTGTTTTTCAGATTTACTATTATAGAAGATATTGCAGTTGGAATAAAAAATATTAAATTTGCTGCTTGCGCTACACGTTGATCTACTCCCATGAAAAATGAAAGAAGAAAAATTAAAATTATCCCTCCTCCCATTCCTGTTCCACTAACAATTCCTGAAAGAATTCCTATTACAAGTTTTACCAATTATACCAACCCTTTATATTTTAGTTACTGAACTGTAAGTATTTTATATTATAGGAAACCCCATGAAGCTTCTAAAGAGTTACTAGTCAGCCTTAAAATTTCGCACACGAACAATTAAACGCTGGCTGAAATCTATATTATTAAATTAGAAAGTTCTTATCAGCCCGCTATTGTTCTTTTAAAAAATCATTTTATAAGATGCATAAATCAAAAAAAATGTAAATGCAATTTTCATATTCTTTTCCGATACTTTATTTAATAATTTTGCTCCAATATATCCTCCTATTGTTCCTCCTATTGCACATAAAATTGATATTTTCCAATCTATATAGTTGCCTTTATAATAGAAAAAACTGCTAGTTATTACCATTGGTAATATACAAAATACAGATGTTCCTCTGGATTTTGTATCATCTAATTTTAATAAGTGTATAAAAGCTGGAACTAAAATCATTCCTCCTCCTGTTGAAAATAAACCATTTACAAGTCCAGCTAATGCTCCAATTATAATTTTTTTTATATTTTTTTGCATAATAAAAAAACCTACTTCAATTAGTAGGTTTTCCAATTTTTTTTAGATTATACAATTTTAATTTTTAATATTATACAATTTTAAAAATCCGGATTATAATACTTTGTTCCTAACATTTTATCTGGTAAATATTGTTGTTCTACATAGTGTCCTGGAAAATCATGTGGATATAAATAACCTTTGCTATATCCTAATTCTTTCATTTTTTCAATTGGTGCGTTTCTTAAGTGCATAGGAATTTCTCCAGTATCTTTTGTTTTTACATCCTCTATAGCTTGATTAATTCCCATATAACTTGCGTTTGATTTTTTAGAGGTTGCAACATATACTGCTGCTTCAGATAATATTATTTGTGCTTCTGGCATTCCTACCATATGTACTGCCTGCATAGCACTATTAGCTACTACTAATGCATTTGGATTTGCCATCCCTACATCTTCTGAAGCACAAATTACTATTCTTCTAGCTAAAAACATTGGGTCTTCTCCACCATTTAATGCTCTTGCTAAATAAAAAATAGCTGCATCTGGGTCAGAACCTCTCATTGATTTTATAAAAGCACTTATATTGTCATAATGTGAATCTCCATTTTTATCGAATATTGCCTTTCTGTTTTGAATACTATTTTTTATAACTTCATCTGTTAAATGTATGAAACCATCTGAATCAATTGGAGTCGTTAAAGTAGCTATTTCTATACCATTTAAAGCAGTTCTTACATCACCATTACTTATGGCTGCTATTTTCTTTAATGTTGCATCTTCTATTTTTATATTGTATTCTCCGCAATCCATCTTTTCTTTCTAATGATTTTTTTAATATTTTGTAAATGTCCTCTTCTGTTAATGGATTTAATTTTATCACCATTGACCTAGATATTAAAGCTTTATTCACTTCAAAATATGGGTTTTCTGTGGTCGCACCAATTAATATTACCGTGCCATTTTCTACATATGGCAGTAATGCATCTTGTTGCAATTTATTAAATCTATGAATTTCATCTATAAATAATATGCTTTTTCCTATCGGATTTAACATAAAATTTTTTGTTTCTTCTATTACCTTTTTTATATCAGCTACACCTGCAGTTACAGCATTTATTCTATAAAATTTATATTTTGTAGTTTCGCTTATTACTCTCGCAAGTGATGTTTTTCCGCATCCTGGAGGTCCAAATAATATTATGCTTGATAACCTATCTGCTTTTATAGTTCTATATAAAAGTTTGTCTTTTCCTAATACATGCTCTTGTCCTACATATTCTTCTAATGTTTTAGGCCTCATCCTAAAAGCTAATGGTTCATTACTGTTCATGTTTAATCTGATTCCTTTCTTCAGACATAATTCTGCTTGGAAAAGAATTAAATTTGGGCAAGGAAAATTTAATTTAAAAGGCAAGGGCGCATACTTTGTGTATGTAACCGCGTTTTAAATCAAATTTGACGTAGCCAAAATTGTAATTATTTTTCAAGCACTACCTTCCTAATAAATTTAATCCCTTTCTAATCAACTCTTCTGTTGATAATTCATTTTTATCTAAATTTTCAAATGCTTTTTCTATTTCTTTTTTATTATATCCAAGAACTTGAAGTGCAGCAATTGCTTCAGATACTTTAGCATTATTTTTAAGTATATCTTGCATTTTATTATCTGCTTTAGAATTTTTGTCTACTTCTTTTTGTATACTTTCTATTTGTTGTTCTTTTGTTATTTTATCCTTTAATTCTAATATAATTCTTTGAGCTGATTTCGCACCAATTCCTGGTATTCCCGTTAATGTTTTTATATCTTCAGAAATTACAGCTAATGCAAAATCTGACGGCTCACATACTGCAAGCATAGTTAATGCAGTTTTTGCACCTACTCCACTAACACTTATTAATAATTCAAACATTTTTAGTTCTTCTAAAGTATTAAATCCAAATATGCTAATATCATCTTCTCTTACTTTATAGTAGGTATGTACTTTTACTGTATCTCCTATATTTCCTATCTTTTCAATTCCAACATCTGACATGAATATTTTATAGCCTAACCCACCAACATCTACAACTACATATCCAGTCATTTTCATCTCTAGTTTTCCTTTTATATATGCTAACATTTTTATTTCCTTCCTTAATTAAATTTTATGTATCATAAAAATAACTTGCTTCTAAATCTGCTTCATGTGTTAATAAGGCTATTGGATATTTTGTATATGTTGCACTAATTGCATTATAATTTTCTTTAGGTTCTGTATACCCCATGTGCCAACGAATTGAATACTTTTCTTCTGGTGTTAATTTTATATATTCTGTTATCATCATAACAGATTTTTCACCATGTCCATATGGTATTGTATCTTCAATTGTGTAATAAGGTACTTTTTCCCATACTCCTAGGGCATTTTTAGCATTTCTGTAATCTATTTTATAAAAATTTGTTTTGCAAATATCATGTAATAACCCAATTATTATGATAGATTCTTCTGGAACATTTATATCTAAAATGCAATTTTCTACCTTATGTTTTAATATTTCATATACTTTGATACTATGTTCTACTAATCCTCCCTCGTGGTCACCATGAAATCTTGTACTTGCCGGTGCTTTAAAAAAATCTGACTTTTCTAAAAAATTTATTAAATCTTCTATTCCTTCTCTTTTTACTGTTCTTAATAATTGTAAAAATTGCTCCTTCACTTATATATTCCTCCCCCAAAATATAAATTCGAATTTTTATTATGAGCTTATTATATATGCATTAATATTAAAAGTCAAGAGCGTTTGCAAATTTTTGTTTGTTTTTTATTTCTATATTATTACTGGTCAGCCATGAATACTTAAAAGTCCGCGCGAGTGATTAGTTATAAAAATGCAGAAATACTGTAATATTAGTAATTTATTACATTATTTCTGCTATTCTTTATTGTTTTACAATTCTAAATTTTTATAGCATTTTTTATTCTATCAATTGCTTCAATAGTATTCTCTTTTGTTCCAAATGCAGTTAATCTAAAATATCCTTCGCCATGAGGTCCAAATCCACTTCCTGGCGTTCCAACCACATTTGCCTCTTCTAATAATTTATCAAAAAATTTCCAAGACGTCATACCTTCTGGAACTTTTAGCCAAACATATGGTGAATTTACTCCTCCATAGACTTTAAACCCTATTTCTTCTAGCCCTTGTTTAATTATTTTTGCATTTTCTAAATAATAATTAATATTTTCTTGAATTTGCTTTTTTCCCTCTTCTGAATATATTGCTTCTGCTGCTTTTTGAACAATGTAGGATACTCCATTAAATTTTGTACATGTTCTTCTGTTCCATAATTTGTTTAGACTTACTTCTTTTCCTTCTTTTGTACATCCTTTTAACTCTTTAGGAATTACAACATATGCACATCTAACTCCTGTAAAACCTGCTGTTTTTGAATAGCTCTTAAACTCTATAGCTACTTCTTTTGCACCATCTACTTCATATATGCTATGTGGAATCCCCTCTTCTGTTATAAATGCCTCATATGCTGCATCATATAAAATAATTGATTTATTTTCTTTTGCATAATCTACCCACTTTTTCAGATCTTCTTTTGTTAGAACAGTTCCTGTTGGGTTGTTTGGAAAACATAAATATATCATATCTACTTTTTGGCTTGGTAATTCTGGTTTAAAATCATTTTCAGCAGTTACAGGCAAATAAACTATATTCTCATATATTTGTTTTTCCTTGTTATATTTTCCACTTCTTCCTGACATTACATTTGTATCTAAATATACTGGATATACTGGGTCTGTTATAGCTACTTTGTTCTCTTTTGCAAATATATCTACAATGTTTCCGTGAATCACATTTTGCTCCATCTGATACAAATATTTCGTCTGGTTCTATATTTATATTTCTTGATTTATAATCATTTTGTACAATTGCATTTCTTAAAAAATCATATCCTTGTTCAGGTCCATATCCTTTAAAGCCCTCTAGCGTTCCTATTTCATCTACAGCCTTATGCATAGCTTCTAGGCATATAGGTACAATTGGTTTTGTTACGTCTCCAATACCTAGTTTTATAATTCTTTTATTTCGATTTTCTTCAGTAAATTTTGCTACCTTTTTAGCTATTGTTGAAAATAAGTAGCTATCTTGTAACTCTAAAAAATTTTCATTTATTAAACTCATAATTAATCACATTCCTTTCTTACAGCACAAATCAGTTTGGAAAAGAATTAAATTTTGGCAAGGAAAATTTTATTAAAAAGGCATGGGCGCATACGTTTTGTATATAAACCTAAGTTCTTAATGAAATTCGCCACTGCGCACAGCCAAAATTGTAATTATTTTTCAAACTTTGATTTCTCCTTCAAAAACTGTCACTGCAGGTCCTGTCATATAAACATGATTATCTTCTTCATTCCAATCTATTTCTAAAGTACCACCTAATAATTCTATATATACATGCCTCTTAGTTAATCCTTTTATATTGCATGCTGCAGCGGTAGCACAAGCTCCTGTACCACAAGCTAATGTTTCTCCTGCACCTCTTTCCCAAACTCTCATTTTTATATGTTCTTCATCTATTATTTCTACAAATTCTACATTTGTTTTGTTTGGAAATACACTTGCTACCTCCAATACTTTTCCATATTTTTCTACTTCAAATTCTTTTGTATCCTTTACTACTGTAATTGCATGTGGATTTCCCATTGATACACAACTAAAAATAAACTCTTTATCTAAAGCTTTAACTTTTAGTTTTTGTACTGGTTCTTCATTAGAAATAACTGGTATTTTTTTCGGATTTAAAATAGGTTCTCCCATGTCTACCTTTACTGTTTCGACCTTTCCTTCCTTTACATTTAAATTAAGAACTTTTATTCCTGCAAGTGTTTCAATCGTTATTGTAGTTTTATTTGTTAACCCTTTATCATATACAAATTTTCCCACACAACGAATTCCATTTCCACACATTTCCGCTTCTGTACCATCTGCATTAAACATTCTCATTTTGAAATCTGCTCTTTTACTTTTGCAAATTAAAATTAAGCCATCTGATCCTATTCCAAAATGTCTGTTACTAACAAATTGAGCTAGAGATGATTCATTTTCTATATTTTGATGTATTGCATCCATATAGACATAATCATTCCCTAGCCCATGCATTTTTGTAAATTTCATATTTTCACCCTCTTTAGGTATTACCTAAAAAACAATATAATTATATTATTTTTTTAATTATTTTAACATAATGTATTTTTCATGTAAATAATTTTTTATTTCAAATTACAATTTACAGTTACAGTTCAGTGACAATTTACGCTGCGAATTGTAACGAACTGTATCACTCAGAGTTACTGGATAATGGTTTTCTGCAAACAAATTCTGTAAAAGGTTGATATATAAATATTTCTGAATGTTTCGAATGTGATTGGAGAAGTTATTATCGTTTCTTTAATATAAATAATGAGGAAGCGCGAAGCATGTGGCGAGAGGCTCGTTGATTTATATTTTAGAAACGATATAACTTCGTAATGAGCCAAGAAACTGAAGAAATATTTATATATCAACCTTTTGAATACTCTATTAAGAAAAACTATTATCCGGTAACTCAGAGTTACTAGTTAAAGCTTTTTAATAAAAAATAACGGGCTTTCCTACAGTAGGA
>CAMJYG010000035.1 GCA_946409935.1 uncultured Clostridium sp.
AACTTCTTATCTAAATCTCTCTCCATTTTTTACCTGCTTTCACTTATATAGAACAATAACTTTATAAAAAGTTGCAAAAATTTACAATTTTTTTCATTTTATCATTTTTCACTAAAAAGAGCAAAAAATAAGTGGTAGCATTTTACCACTTATAAAACATAATTTATTAAGTATTTTTATATTTACTCAATATTTTCATCTGCTACTAATACTTCTGTATTATCTACTTTTAAAGCAAAATATGGTTGTTCTTTATTTTCTTCTTTTAAATATAATATAAAATCACTATCAAAAATCATTTTTCTAGTTTTATATACCCAAGCCTTTTGTGTAGAATCAATTACTGCCTCACTTTTTACACTACCACCTACATTATTTAATTCAAAATCTATTGTTTGTAATGCTTGTTTTATATAATAATTGCTATTTTTAATTTCTTTGCCACATAATTCATCATAGTTTATTTCATCATTTACTTTTATGAATGGTATTCTTAATATATCTTCTTTTTCAAATGTATTTTTTCCAGAATAGTTACTTTGTTGTTTCTTGATTTCATTATATTTTTCTTCAAACGACTTGTTTTCTCCTGTTGTTTTATATAAAATAACTTCTTCTCCATCTTTTGTTTTTAGTTTAATTGCAAAATCATTTTCTGAATTATAAAACAATATTTCTACATTTTTACTTGCCTCTGGCTTATTACTACTATCTACTCCAAAACATTTAACTCTATTTTCTGAATTTTTAAATTCCATACTTCCCATTGCTGTTGAAAATGGCTCTAAAAATTCAAATTCTTTCTTTAGCATTGCATATAGTACATATCCGTTTGAATCATTCCAATCAATTCTGTCTATTAGTTTACTATCTTCATTAAATTTTTGTTTTATTCCATTTTTTATTTTATTTTTTAAATCCTCGCCTACTGCTTGTCCGTGTATTTTAAAATATGAATTTTCTGATAATTGATCTTCTTTAAAACTTTGTTTGTTTAATTCATTTGCAAGTTCTGACTCTCCATCTACAAATTCAATTTTTCCTTTTACAACATCATTCATAAAGTCATTCCATACTAAATTAAAAGTACCAACCCAAACTTTATTACTATCCATTGTTGATAATTTACTTGTATATGTAGGTGTAATTTGTGCTTTTCCTGTAAATCTTTCAATGATTTTCATTGTTGCATATACTCCTCCAGCAAGTACAACACTTATACACAAGATTGCTATAATTACCTTTGTAACTTTATTCATTTCATCAAATCCTTTCTTTATTAGAATTTTGCGTAATTCTTTTTTACCTCTATGGATAAGATTTTTTACATTTTGAACTGACTCTCCAAGTATTTGTGCTGTTTCTTGATATGTTAGTTCTTCAATTTTTACCAAGTATATTGCATTTTTATATCTATCATCTAACATATCAATTGCACTCATTATTGCTTTTCTTTTTTCATTCTTTGTTACAATATCTGCAACATCTTGTCCAACTTGCTCTGTACCATTATAATAGTCTTCATTTATTTCTGTTCTTCTTTTTTCCATATTTATTAGATTATATGCTCTACTTTTAGCAACCAAATACAAATAATATTTAAAAGTATATCCCTCTTTAATCTTATTTTGCATAACATAAATGAAGACATCTTGAGTAATATCTTCGGCTTTCTGATAATCTTTTACTATGTTGTAAACAAAGTATTGTATTTTGTCCTTATACTTGTTATATAGAAATTCAAAAGCACTTTTTTCTCCATCTAAATATTCATTATATAATTTTATATCTAAATCTTTTTCCATATCTTACCCTGCTTTCATATATACAAACAGATGAAAATCAAAAAAGTTTCAAATTTTTGTAATTTTTTTCATTTTATCATATTTTATGAAATAGAAAAAGGTACTAACTATATAAGTTAATACCTCTCCTATAAATTATCTTTTACTTTCTGAATAAATATAATCTAATGGATGTCCTCCTATTATCTCTCCTGTTGTTGCATCTACAAAATAACTATATTTACCCTCTGTATATCTTTTTCTTGTATCTTCTCCGTAATTATCTTCATAAGTTATTACTACTACCCACGCTTTCCTTACCTTATCATCAACTTTGTAGTAATCTCTTTCCTCATTTGGATAATTAGGTGTCTGCATTGCCTCATAATATTTTTCTTTATTGTTTATTCTATTATAAGCATCCGCATTCATTTTTACTACCATTAACTTGGCTTGTGTACTTTCTACTTTATTTGTTTCTATCTTTTTATCTTCATTTAGAGCAAGTTCTATTGCCTCTTGCTCTGTTTTTACAACTTCATTATTATCAAATGGAATATTTACAACTCTAAAATAATCAATATCTTTATTTTTGGACTCTACTGCTATGCTAATTCTTTCGTAATAGTTTTCTAAATTTCCGTATTTTTTACAATATTCAATGTCTATTTTAAAACCTGGATCTGTATCATTACCACTTTTATTGTTTGAATGTATTTTTGATATTTCATATTCATCTTCTTTAAATCCAAATAATTTATAATATTTATTAGCAGTTTCTATTGCTTCTTCTACCGTTATATATTTATTAAGATCTTGAATATCTTTATTATGATTCCATATATCATAGAATTCTCCAGTTTGTCCATCAATACTTATTTCATAATTATCTTCCGTATCAAAACGATACCATATTTTGTTAGAATCATACTCTTTATAATGATTTGTTCCTACTATATTTGAGTTAAATTGTATTTCATTTAACTTATTTATTGCAATTTCTTTAGCCTTTTCTTCTGACATATTTTCCTTTTTGCTTTCTTCTGTTATTTTTGTTATTTCTTCAAAATCTCCAGAAGATAATTCTATTTTTTCTGGTGTTTTCCAAATATTCTCATACACCATTGTTCCTGCAAATACAACACCTGTACTTAATATTACTCCTGCAAGTGCTGTTGCTACCGTTTTTAAAATACCTTTTGTTTTATTTTCCATAACTATATCATTCTCCTCTTTAATTTTTGATATAGCAATTTTTGTTTTTATCTTATTTTTATCGAAGTCCATTTCTAAATCCCTCCATTATTTAATTCTTTCTTAATTTTCTTTCGTATTCTATGTAATCTTGTCTTTACATTAAATTCAGAAATATTCAATTTTTTTGCTATATCCTTAACTGACATAGATGAATAATAAAATAAATTTACAATTTTAATATCAATATTTTTTAGTCCCTTAATCTTTTGCTCAACATCATAAATCAATTCTCTATCATTTTCACACATATTTACACTATTTAATAAATCATTTTCAAAATCACTAATATCATAAGTTAATTTTAGTTTTCTGTACTTTTCTTTTATTAAATTTCTTGTTATTCCTGCTAAATATGAATTTAATGATACATTGATATTTAATCGATTTCTGTTTTTCCATAATATAAAAAATGTATCCGAATAGATTTCTTCTTTATCTTCAAATGATATTGAATTATCTGTTCCATTATTTATTATTGTTGTTATATATGGTGTAAAATCTTCTATTATTTGGTCTATATCAATTTCATTATTTTTATAATAATCTTCTAACTGCTTTAACTCCTTCAACTTAAAAACTCCTTTATAAGACATCTTACATTTATATAGTGTAGTTTAATTAACAAAAGGTTACACTTTTTTTTAATTTTATCATATTTTATTCAAAAAAAATAAAGGTACTATTTAAAGTACCCTTATTATATTCTATTCCTAATTACTTTTCTGCACTTTATATTCACTAATATTTGGCTCTTCAAATATGCTCTCATCAACATTGCCAAATTCATAATTATACTCAACTATTATATCTGTTTCATTTCCATTGGCGTCTTCTATTTGTCCATCAATTGCTTTAAGTATTAACCCTGTATCCTTTTCCATATAGCAATTTCTTGCAATAGGCGAATTCAAGAAATAACATTCTTTATTATTATATTTTACACTTCTTATAGGTGTTTTTACTGCTAAATAAAACAAGTTCCATAAACTATTATTATAATCTAATCCCCATATTGTTAATTTACTTGGAATTCCGTTGGAGTCCAATATTGCAATCTTGTCTTTATCCGTTTCAATATAAGTATTGCATTTGTCTCCTTTAAAATATTGTGTAAGTTTTCTTTTCTCCCCTGTATTTTTTGTAGTTGTTGTCAAAAACATTACTGCGTTATTTCCTTTACAATAATACTCTGTAATAGTTTCTGTTTCAATAGAATTGTTTATAATTTTTTCATAATGATTATCATCAGTTACATATTTTGATACTTTTTCACTTAAGGCTTTAATTATTATCATTCTTCTAATTGTTATTACCATAAAAGCAATTAATATAACTAAAATAATCAATAATACTATTTTTAATACTTTCTTTTTATTCATAATAACCCTCCTCTTCTGTGCAACCTGCTATCTTAGGTTATATTTAACCTTTAGACCATTGGCTTTGCGTCATAAACTTTCGTTTATTTTGCCTTTTTACATATCTACTATTATTATAGCATAATTTTACAATTTTTTCAAACTTATTCCTTAATCAACTCACTTGTATAAACTTTTCCATTTTTAGTTACATTTAAAAATAATTTATTTTCATTTAAAATTTGTTTTGTTGCAAAGAATTTAGCGTTTACTTCATTTTCTGTTGATGTAATGTTTATTAATAGTACTCTATTTCCGTTACCATCAGTTACATACATCAATTCTTTTTGCATTTTTGTAAATTCTTCTGCTTCCATTTTATGTCCATTTTGTAATTTTTCAGCTATATATTTGTCTTCTGCAAGTATTATAAATCCTGTATCAGATAATTTCATTTTTGTTGGTGTAAATCCATCTATTTCATTTTTTAGTTTTAAATCATATGATGTTGAATAATAAAATTTGTCTGGAATATCTATTTCAAAGATCCAATTATCTTTAGAAATATTAAATTCATCAATTTTCTTTTCATCTAAATTCAAGAAATTATATCCTAAATCAAAAATTCTTACATAAATTTTTCTTGCTTTAGGAAATCCTTTTAAAGAACTTAATCGAATTTGGTTGACTATTTTTCTATTTTCAGCACTTATATTTTCCATAGAGTTTGCATTTGCATATAAAATACCATGAACATCATTCTTATCATATTTTACACCAAGTTCTCTATAAATTAGTTCTGGTACTTTATCTTTTTTGGTATTCATACTTGAATTATATAATGTATATACATTATGATTTTCATCATATACTGCATAAGAATAAGTAAAAGTTCTTGAATTAACTTCAATATCTTCATCAAATTCAAATGCTAATTTTATTCTTATTTCATCATCACTTGCTACCAAAGATTCTACTCTTGCTTTTATGCCTCCTTTTTCTATATACCCCATCTCTACTTGTTCCTCATCAATTTTTGTTCCTGTAATTGTTTCTCTAGGCATTTCCATAAATTCTGTAAATTCAGCATTCCATTTTATATAAGCATATACATTTGGAATTCCTACAAATACAACTAAAAGCATTGCAACAGTTGCTAATATTCTTGCAAATCTAAATCTAAAAACATTCATAACACTTCCTCCTTTCACTTTAGAAAGTATTTCATTGTAATTAGTTTCTTTATTGTTTTTACTTTCAATATACTCTTTTAAATATTTATTTGGCATCTATATCATCTCCTTTCCAAATATTTTTTTCATTTCTTTTATATTTCTGTATATTCTTGATTTAACATTTGATAAATTTAGATTCATTTCCTCTGCTATTTCTTCAATTTTGTAGCCTAAAATATAATACAAGTAAAATACTTTTGTTGTAATAATGTCTTTATTTTCTATGTAATTCCACACATCTTTTGCATTTTCCTGTGTTATAAAATTATCTTCTATATCAATATCATCACTTACTTCCATATTTTCATATTCGTTAATAGATATTTCATTACTTTCATTTTTAACTTTTCTATAATGCCTCTTTATTATGTTTTTAGCAATTCCTACAATATAATTTTTTTCATTTTCAACATCTATATTTTTTCTTTGAAGTTTGTGATATAACTCTATGTAAGTGTCTTGAATTATATCATTTATATCATCAATATTATTACATTTTATAACAATAAACTTTAAAGTATTATCATAAGTTCTTTGATAAATGTTTTCAAAATCTAGTAAATTCATTTGTTTCCTCCTATACTATATAGTCGCAAATAATTGCAAAAAAGTTGCAAAATTTACAATTTTTTTCATTTTATCATATTTAATAAAAAACAAAAATAGGAATTATATTTCAAATTCCTATTTTAAAGCATATTAATTATGATCATTTGACACTAATTATTTCAATTATAATTTATTCTTTATAAAGTATCATCTAATACTACAATCATTCTTACGCTACTTAAATTTCCATTGTCTAAAATTTCTCCATAATTATATATTGCAACTTTTTGTCCAACTTTTAACTGCTCGAAGTTAATATTAGTATTGTTCCATTTTAACTTAAAATTATCTCCAATATTATCCAAAGGTATAGTAAAATTGTATTCATCTCTATGATTTCTATCATTAATATTTAGTCCTTTAACCTTTATTTCTTTTAAACCATATACTCCTGGATCTGATATTTCTTCTATTGTTGCATAAAATGTATCTGGATACATTCCCTCTTTTACCATATCTACCATAATATTTGATGCTTTAAAATAAGCATTTTTCATAGTATTATAATGGTATGTCATTACACTTAAAGCAACTAGTAATAAAATGAATACTAAAACTCGTAAAATTAATAATTTTTTATTGAATTTTTTTAGATATTTTACTTCCTTTGAATTTCTACTAGGTTTAGTAATATCTAATTCCTGTTTCATATTTTCGAATGTCTTTTTACATACACTACATTCTTTTAAATGATTTTCAATAAATAAATTAGTTTCTTCATTAGTTAGTCCATCGATGTAATTTGGCAATAAATCTTGAACAATTTTACAATTTCTAATCTCTTTCATATCAATCAACCTCCTTTAATTGATTTTTTCCTCGATAAAATGTTACTCTAGCCCAGTTTTCTGTTTTATTCAAAATAATTCCTATCTCCTTAAAACTTAATTCTCCACTTAATCTTAAATACATTACTTCTCTGGTCTTGTCATCTAATAATTGCATTTTTTTATACAATAACATTTTTTCATCATTTGCAATCACTTCTTCCTCTAATGTATTTGTTTCTTGTATATCAATTAAACAATCTTCTCTAGTATTTATAGTTCTTTTATTCTTTCTACATTCGTCATACCAAAGATTTTTTGCAATCTGACATAACCACACAGAAATTTTACATTCTCCTTTGTATT
The DNA here is from genome assembly GCA_946409935.1 of uncultured Clostridium sp. GTDB lineage: Bacteria > Bacillota > Clostridia > TANB77 > CAG-508 > CAG-269. Next base: position 7,377 of record CAMJYG010000035.1, read on the forward strand.
TATCTATTTTTCTAACTGCTCTATAAAAAGTTTCCTGTGTCAATTCTTCGGAGATATCATTATTATGAGTTAAACAGAATAAATATTTGTTTACTGTTTCAAAATATTCTTCGTATAATTTTTCAATATCCTGCATAACTTTTTATCCTCCTTCTGTATATATGACGAATGAAATTCAAATTCGTTACAAAATTTTTTATTTTTTTATTTTATCATATCTTTTTAATTTTGCAAAAAAATAAAGCATTGGTTTTTTATTATATTTTAAAGCCTGTCAACTACAAAATATATGAAGTATAAAATAAACATTATAAAATTAGATTTTCCCTCTATTGTATTTTTTTTATGAAAATGATAAACTAATAGCAGTAGGAGTAAAAAGATGAATAATAAAAATTTTGATGAAGATTTAGCCAATCAAATATATTCAAAAAAATTTGAGCAAGGCAAAAAATCAAGAAAAGCAATTTCTAATTTTAAAAAAATATTTAAAATATTTTGTATTATTTTAATAATTGTAGGAACATTTAAGATTTTTAGTAAATTAGGGCAATTTAATAGAATGTATAATTCCGATATGTTAGGCGAAATGAATGGAAAATATAATGAAAAATTTGAAATAATTTCAAGTGATGTAAATGAAATTGGCTCTGGAACTTATCTATTATCTCCTAAAAACAATAAAGAAATTAAATTTAATGCAAGTAAAAAAGGCTCTTATACAAAGGACGATTATAGAGAATCAATTATTAAATATTATACAGAAAAATATGTAAAAGAACATCAAATAACCAATATAAAAATATCTGAAAGTAAAATAAACGATCCTTTATACCATAAAACTGACTTTTTACAATATGACTTTTGGTTTGAAATACAATCATATAAAGATATAGAGAATGTTGTAACTTCACTATTTAATATAGAATCATATATTTGTCAAAATGTATCTAGTAAGGATATGTTTACACTAGGAGGAAAAATACGAAAAAATGGATATATAAGTAAAGTACAATATAATGGTCATTCACAACTTGATTCTTTATTATATCAAGAACAATATTCTTATATAAATTATCTTAAAGAGAACAATATTTCAACACAAGATATTTCAAATGATGAACTACAAAGAATTTGGAAACCAGAAAAATTAAAAATTATAATTAATAATAAAGAATTAGAAAATTCTGATAAAAGAAAATTGATGGATAATAGTTTTGCAGTATTTAATTTAGAAATAAAGGATTATGATTTATATTTACCTCATCTTGTTGAATACATTGAATCTATTGAAAAATTAGAAAATAATATAATTAAATATAAAGGGAAAACATATAAAATAGAAGGAAATACATATACAGATAAAAATATTTCATATCAATGCAATATTACGAAATTACAGGAAATTTTTAATGCAAAAATAGATTATGATTATGATAACAAAAAAATATTTATATATATTGAATAAGGGGTGGTTAACCCCTTTTATTCAATATAGCCTTTTAAATCTTCTTTGCATAAACAACATATCTATATGGTGTTTTCTCCATATCTTTTACAGGATAACGAGTATATAACATCAATATTTCTTCGCCTTTTTGTATTGGCAATTTATCTGTTTCAGTTTCCAATACAACTTGTTCATCATATACTTCATAATAAAAATCTCCATAATCTGTTTTTATTTCTATAATATCTCCGTTTTTTAGTTCTCCAAGTCTTTTAAAATTATTCAAATAATCGTGTTCACACATTATTATTGTTCCGTTTTCTCCTGCAAAATATGAGCCACTATCGTGTCCTACTCCTTTTTGTATTATTTCATCTGTTGCACCAAAATAAATTGGAGCATTTATCCCTATTTTTTTTATTTTTAGTGTTGCATATTGTTCTGCAAAATTAGGATAGTGTTCCAAATGTCCCTCTACAAAAGCATTCTCATCAAAAGTAGATTTTACTGTTACCTTTTTTTCTACTTCTTGTTTTTCATTATTTGTTGTCTTTTCTTCCTTTTGTTCAACTTTGTTTGTATTTTCCTTTGTATTTGAATTATCTTCAATTATTTTATTTTCTTCTTTTGTTTCCTGTTTTGTATTTTGCTTTACAATTTCAATATTTTCATTTGCTTGATTTTCTCTATTTTTAAATTCATTTCTTGCCTTTGCAATTCCCATTATTATAATTACTATCAAAAATATGATTGCAATAATTAAACTTAATTTATTATTTTTCTCTTTCATATATTTTTTCCTTTCAAATTTTTTCAAAAAAATAAAGGCTACTAATCTAATAGTTAGTAACCTCTATAACTATATTTTTTTGCAACTTAAACAATCTGGCTTTCTATTTCATCTTCTGTAATTTCTTTCCTGTCTATTGTTTCTCCAGATTCATTTACTATTTCTGCAAAATATTTCTTTTTATTTATTATATTTAAAATAGTCGCTTTATTACTATTTTTTAATTTTACCACATCAAAAACTTTATATTTCATTTGTTTTATGTCCTTTCACTTTATTTATATAACAAAATAGTTTTTATTTCAACTAATACATTGGTGTTCCATAACCTAAAATATCGCTACTATCTATGGCATATTCTTTTGCTTTGCAAATATCTCCTCTTGTATTACCCTCAATGGTATAAACTTTACTATTTTCACTTTTTTCTACAATTCCAACGTGATCTGCTTTTCCATCTCGTTTATCTGCCCAATCAAAGAAAATTATATCTCCGTGCTTTTGGACTATAACCTCTTTCTTGCCATAAGCCACAAGTTTTAAACCAAGTAACTCCCTCTATTTGACAACTTGCAAATTTAGGTATAATTCCACCATCTATATAACCACATTGATTAGCACACCAACTGACAAAACAAGCACACCATTCTACCCTAGAAGAAAATCCGTACCAACTCCAATAAGGTTGTCCTCCTACATTTCCAATTTGAGAAAATGCTACTTGTACTATATCATTACTTCCTGCAGATGAGCCATATAAAACATTAGACCACATTGACAAGTATTCTTCTTTTCTTATTTCAGCAAGTTGTTCCTTTTGTTTATTATTCATTTTATGCTTTTCTATCATTTCTTCAACAGATTTCTTTTTTACAGTTATATACAAAACTTTTCTTTTTGATTTTTCTGTTTTTTTATTGCCGTTTTCATCTGTTGTTTCTATATCTTTTTCTACTTCTTCAACCTTTGAGGATACTTCGTTCATTTCCCAGAATATATCTTTTAATTTTTGTATTTTTTTATCATCTAAAGTTATTACATCACTTTGTTCTTCTCCATTTGTTACTAAAACTGCATAAACTGATATAATATCTCTCCATTCTGCCCTTTCTGATTTTATTTCATAATCATCGTGTGCATTATTTTTTTGTATTTCAGTTATTTTATTTGCAAATTCTGTATTTATTTCTGTTACAACAGAACTCATTGTTCTATCATTTGTTTTATCTTTATTACCTGATTTCTTTTCATTTGAGAAAAAAATTCCAAAAACAGAACTACATATTAGTCCTATCATACAAATAATTATAATTATTACAAGTGCTATCCACCCACCTGCAATAAGTGCCGTAATTAGTGCTTTTAGTCCTGCAATTATTCCTTTTACTGTTGATATTGTTGCTTTTGCTCCTACTTTAACACCCTTTGCAACACCTTTTGCAGTAACTTTTGCTACTTGATATGTTTTCTTTAACCCTCTTGCCGTTTGTTTTGCAATAACTTTAGTTCCTTTCATTGTTCTTTCAGCAGTTTTAGGTGCATTTTTTACTATTCTTTTTGTGTTCTTTTGTGCAACATTTTTTATAGTTTTATTTCCTTTATCTACTATTCCTTTGATTTCATTTGTTTTCTGCTTTATAGTTCTATTTTGAATTTTCTTTTTTATTTTATCTTTTGCAAATTCTATATTTTGCTTTGTTTGTTTTACTGATTTTTGCCCATATTTATTAAAAGTATTTATACCTTTATTTGATATTGTTCTTGTTGTATTAGAAATTTTATCTGCCCCATATTCTGTTGGTGTATTATCTTCTTTATTGCTTATATCATTTGTTTTTTCCTTTACATCTACAAGATTACTTTTTAATTTTTGTGTGTAAATTTCTGCCTTGTTTATCTTCTTAATTTTTATATCACTTTTTTTCTTTATCTTTATATCAGCCAAAGTACCACCTCCTATAATACTTTTTTTGCTACAACTACTAATCTTCCGTTCTTTATACTATAATCACAAGTAACTAATGTTATAAATTTATCGCCATATTCTATATTGTTTTCTGTATTATAAAAAGAGAGTTCTTTGCATTTTGTTACAAATGTTTCAAACTCTTTTTCATTGTTTGCATTAACAAATTCGTAATACTTAAATTTGCTATTTGCTGTTGTTCTAAATACTGATATAATCTCATATTCTGTTAAATTATCTTTTGTATAAAATTTTATAGTCTTATGATTTTTGTAAAAATCTCTATTTCTGTATTTTTCTAATTCTCCAAACATTTTTGAATTATTTATGTGATGACCATAAATAATTAAATTATCACTTGTTTGTATATCACAATTTTCTGCTAAAAAGGGAGTTCCCCATTGAGAATATTTTTTATAAAAATCTTTTCTTAAATAAAAATGTGGTCTATCTTTTGTCTGCATTACTGGATAATTTATGTTTGTATCATCTATTTTTATCCACCCTACAACATTATTGTTTATTTCATATAGTTCTTCAATATTTATTGTATCTTCCTTTATATCATTTGTATTTTGTTCTTTATCTTCTGCTATTTCTACTAATTCTTCAAAAGTGTTTTCTTGTTTCTTATCTTCTTGCTTATCTTTAAAAATAAAATAACTACTAATAAGCATTATGCCTATTAGTAGTATTATAACTATTCCATATATTATCTTTTTCATTAGTATTACACCTCTCCTGTTGTTTCTTCTATTTTAGTTGTCATCAACTTATACAATTTAGTATCTTTAGGAAACTTATTTTTAAATGGAATAAGCGAGTTCCTAACTCTAATTAGTCCCTCGCCACTATTAACATTTGTTATATATCCTTTTTCCATATCTGACATTTTCAAGCATCTAGCTAATTCTTCTCTATCTGTTGCAGATTGATTAAGCATTATTATTAATTCACTATTTGAAAACATTGTACTTGAATTATCTCTTTTTAAAATGTCTTGAATATTTTGAGTTATAGCTGTTGCACATCCTCCATATTTTCTTATTCTTTTCCATAATTCTGTTATAAAAGTTGCAGTATTATTATATTTAAAAAGTAAATATATTTCATCAATAAAAATATATGTTCTTTTCCCACTTTTTCTATTTCTTGTAATTCTATTTAAAAAACTATCTAATATTACTAACATTCCAATAGGAAGTAATTGTTTTCCTAAATCTTTAATGTCATAACAAATTATTCTATTATTTGTTTCTACATTTGTTTGCTTTGCAAATGTATTTAAACTTCCTTTTGTAAATAATTCTAAACCTAAAGCAATTTCTTTTGCCTCTTTTTCTTCTTGTTTTAATAATACCTCTCTAAAATCATTAAGCGTTGGTGGTGTTCCTTGAAAGTTTCCCTGTTCATAGTATTTATAAACTTCTGTGGTACATCTGTCTATTATTGCCTCTTGGTTTGGTGTTAGCCCTTTTAAAATCTGTTCACAAAAAGAAAGTATAAATTCTGCTTTTGCAATTAATGGTTTATTATCATCATAATCTTTATTCATATCTAAAGCATTTATATGATTATCACTTGTTGCAGATATTTTTATAACTTCTCCTCCTAGTTCTTTTATAAGTGATTTATATTCCGCTTCTGGATCTAAAACAATAATGTCTGCATCTGGCTCTCTTAATGCTATTGAAGTTATTTCTTGTTTTGCCGTAAATGATTTACCACTACCACTAACGCCTAATATAAATGAATTTCCATTTTGTAATTGTTTTCTATCAATTAAAATCATATTTTTTGATATTACATTTTTACCATAATAAACTCCCTGCGTATCTTGAATTTCTTGTACCTTAAAAGGCATAAATACTGCTAAACTTTCTGTTGTTAATGTTCTTTTTGTATTTATTCTTTTTACACCAGATGGCATTACTGTACTTAATCCATCATATTGTTGATATTTTAATGTTACTAATTGACACATATGTTTACCTGCCGTTGATGTTAAACTTTCTGTATCATTATCTAATTCTTCTTTACTATCAGCAGTATGCACTATTGTTAGTGTTCCATAAAACATTCTTTGGTCTCTTGAAGTCAAATCTTCTAACATTCCTCTACTTTCTTCTCTTTGCATTTCCATATCAAAAGGAAGAACTGCAGAAAAGTTATTATTTTCATTTTGTCGTCTTTGCCAATTTGCAATATTAGTTTCTACTCCAAGTCTTACCTTTTCAGCTTTTTTTATTGCCTCCTCCATTGGTACTGGTTTTATATCAATACTTAACATCATATTTTTGTTTAAATCTGTTAATTCTGATATTATATTATCTCTTATAAAAGTAGCATATTCTTTAAGATATAATACTCTGCCGTATCTATCTCCCATTTTAAAATAATCAGACTTAAATTCAAAAGTATTTGGACAAATATAATCTTTAAAACTATGTCCTTTTCTCATACATTGTTTTAAGTCAAATTTATATAAGTCTTCTTCTCCTACTCTATAAAAGTCATAAAAAATTCTTAATCTTTCATTCAAATCTAATTCTGTAAGTTTAGAGCCTAATTTTGAAAAGTTATTTGATAACTCTGTACCTGTTCTTGAAAAATAATTTCTCGATTCTTCAATATTCTTTTTGTCTATTGAAATTGTTAATAATTTTTCTTGTATAATTCCGTTTGAATCAATAGAATTTTTTGCAAGTATTTCATTATATTCTTTTCTATATTCTGACAGATTATCATTTCCAACATCTAATTTCATCTTATTATCAAAATCTACTTTATTTAATTTTCTGTTTATAATTGTTAGTTTCGGATCAGAGCCACAATCTAATAAATTTAAAATACTTCCATATCCTAAAAACATTGTTTCTTTATCTTCTTGTCCTGCTACTGCATAATTAACATCTGTAAATCTAAATGTTTTTGAATATTTTTTTCTTCCTACCTCAAATGTTCCATCTTCATATACTGCCCTAATTGGTATTGCCTGTTGTACACTTCTAGGTATTTTTACTCTTTCTTTTTTTCTTCTTTTTAGAAATAACACTTTTTTTCTCCTCCTCATCTTCTTTAATTTCTATTTTCAAAAGTTCTTCATAATAGTTTTCTGGCTTAAAGAATAGAACTTTTGGCATCAATATCTCTGACTTAATCCACGCTATTACAAATTCTTCTGCATTCATTCCGTTATATTTAACAAATCCTAGAACTCCAAAAGGTACTGCTCCTAAAATACATACCCACGATAAAGTTTCTATTCCAAAATGTTCTCTTAATAAAAAATATAATAAAACTGCTACTCCACAAGCCAGAGCAGAAAAAATGAACTGTCTTAATGACAGTCCAAAGAAAACAGATTCGGTATAATTACCTATCTCTTTATTAACTTTAATCTCCACTATTTATCGCCTCCTAATACTTCTTTATTTTTATTTTTTTCTATCATAACATTACCTATCGTCCTTTCTTTTAGTTTTGTCTTTATATAATTTCATAACATCTGGAACATCACATTTTACTTCATTTTCAATTTTAGTCTTCGTAATGCCATTTTCCTTACAATATTTCAAGTAATTTTGCATTCCTTTTTTATTTTCAATTTCTTCTGGATACATTTCTTCTATATAGTTCCATACATTATAATGGACAACAAGGTCATTTGAATTAAACATTTGATAATCATTTTCTAAATATTCAAATAAATGCTCCTCATAGTTAAATTTCCATTCTTCTAAAGAACTTATTTTATCTTCTAATTTTTTCATATATGGCTTTATAAAACAAAAATTATCAGTATTTGTATCGTACATTACTACTACTGAATTTTTAGGATTCTTGTTATTAACTAATACATATATTTCTGATAGAGTTTTCGGATTGCTTATTAAATGTTTATCCCATAAAAAGTCTTCTGTTTCTTTTTGCTCTAATAATGATTTTACCTCATCTTGTATTTTTTCTTTTACTTCTTCTAATGAATTACCTTTATCTTTTTCATACTCTACAAAATGAGCGTGAATTTTCAAATATTCCATTGTACCAACCTTATCGTATTTATATAGTTCTTCCATATTAAATTTTGCAAACATAACATTACAATAATCTAGTATTTTATTTTCTAGCAATTTATCAATAATTTCTTTATCATTTTCGCTATCAACGAGAACACAATCTGGAGTTGGTGCAGGTGGAATTACTAATTCTACACCATCTTTTGTTATTTCCTTTTCTTCTTTTGTTTCTCTATCTATCATTATAACTTTTAAAAGTTTTGTATTTTCATAAGTGCTTACTTTCAAGTTATATTCTTTATCTTTAAATTTAAAAATTTCATTTGTATCACTTAATTTTTTTATTGTTGCCTCATAATCATTTTCTGTTAGATAACTATAAGAATTTAAAAATTCTTCTTTGCTTAATTCATAAAAGTCCCTCATTTTTTCTTCATCATTTATAAAATCCATATTTTCACAACCTTTCTATAATCCCATCATTTCACGAACTACTCTGTCTGATGCCTTTACCGTACCTACTAAAACTAGCATATTAAAGACTAATTCTCCTACATAACTCCATACTTGATTAACTGCTTGTGCAGAAGTATCTACCGATGGTGGAGAACTTGCAAACAGAGAAAATATAATACACGCTAATACTATAATCGCTCCCTCTAAACATACTGCACAATATCCTTTTAAAAAACTTTTTCCAACTTGTTGTGTAGGCTCTCCGTCCAAAAGTAGATAGTGGTATTGGTGCTAATGCCGTGTATAAATACATTTTGAAAAATCTACCATAGACAGTTAAAATCATTATAAATGATAGAATTGTAATCAAAAGTCCACCGAATTAAAGTAACTGCCCATAATGGAATACTCTCAAAAAAGCCACAAGATTCAATAGTATCTATCATTTCTTGTGGTAATGCTGTTTGTGTTGCATTTCCTAGTCCTGCCGTCTGCATTATTGTCTGCATAACACCCTGTACTATTTTAAATATTGATAGCATTAGTTCAAGCCCATAAGTTATTACTGCTTTTGCTAGTGCAAATCTTACAAAAAGTTTTACAACTTGTTCTGGCTTTTTTACTTCTGCAAAACTGCCACAAGTTTTTACAACACCAATTAAAAAGAATATCACAAGTAAAGCCAAGCCTATTGCTTGTACTGCTCCATTTATATTTACAATTACATTCCAAATACTGCCACCTTTAAATTGTTCTGGACTTTGTGTTATAAGTGTCCATATTTCATTTAATTTTCCGTTCCAAGTATCAAGTGCGTTTTGCAAATTTCCTACTACCCAATTATCTGACATTCCTTTATCGCCTCCTTATACAATTTTAGGCAAGTCCTTTTATTAGAACTTGCCTATTTTTTCTTTTTATCCTCCAGTAATTAGGTCTAATATTTCTTTTGCAAAAGTAATTATTACTCCCCCTGCAACAGTAAGGAAACCATTTGCCCTTTGACTTGCATCGTGGCTTTTCAATGCTAATCCAACTTGCACAATTCCCCAACCTAGTAATATCATTCCTATTGCTCTTATAATTCCAAAGATAAATGTTGATAAATTATTTATAACACTTAATGGATCATTGGCTGCGAAAACATTACTTGCTTGTACTACATTTAAAGCAATTACATACCCACCTATAAAGGCTACTTTTCTTAAAATCTTACTAATTTTCATTTTCTTTGTTACTTTCTTTTTTTCTTTCATTTTCAAAATCCTCCATTTTTATATAATTTTCAATATCTTCCTCTGAAAGAAGTTCATAAGTTATATTTTCTATTTCTTTCATTTCATCTTTTGTATCTTTTAATTTACTTAAATCTTCTAAAGTTAATGTGTCTATTGTTCCTGTTGCTCTATCTACTACTCCGTGTTCATAAAATTCTGCATTTCCATCTGCAGTATATTTAACATTAGGGTGTTTTAAAATGTCATATTTCAAATCTATAACTGGCTTTTCTCCTCTTATTAAGAGAATAGCCTTTTCATTCGGTAGCATTCTAACTTCATCTGCAGTTAATAGTTCTCTACCTGTTTGTTGATAGTTTGTTGAATAATTCCCACTATGTCCTGATGATTTTCCAAAAGTATTTGTATCTATTGTTTCTTTGCCGTAAAAGTTCTGTTACATATTTGTGTGTACTTTGCTCATTTCCGACCTAAATATAAAAACTCATCACAATTTCCGTACTATTGATTCCCATTGTTTTTCAAATAGTGCTTTTAATTGTGATAAGTTTTGTAAAATTATAGAAACAAATACATTTCTCGAACGCATTACACTTAATATTTTGTCAAAATCATCTGGCAATGCAACATTTGCAAACTCATCCATTAAAAAATGTACTGGCATTGGCAATGCTCCTTTGTATTTATTATCTGCTCTATAAAATGCGTTTTGAAATATCTGTGTATATAAAATGCTAACTAAAAAATTATAAGATGTATTACTATCTGGAATAACAGCAAATACACAAATTTTCTCCTCTCCTAATTTATCTAGTTCTAATTCATCTGTCATTGTTAAACTTGCTATTTCATCAATATTAAATTTTTCTAGTTTTGAAGATAATGTAACTTGAATTGATTTTAAAGTTCTTCCTGCTCCACTATGATAATCTTTATAATACTTTACTGCTATATGGTCTGGATTTCTATATTCTAACCTTTTAAATAAAATATCAAGTGGACTTTCATAATCTTCATCATCTTCTTTAGGTTTTCCTGCTCTTAACATTTCTCCTACTGTTGCAAAGTTCTGTTCATCTTCTGGTGCTTCGTATTTTAGATAAAATATAAGTGCAGATAATAACATTTGTGCAGCAATATCCCAGAATGGATCTGATGGGCTACTTCCTTTTGGTGTTGTACTTTTAAATAAATTAGATACAAGTTTTTGCACATCATTGTCATCTTGTATATATTTAAAAGGATTATAGCAATGACTTAATTTAGGTGTAACTAAATCTAAAACTTTTACTTTATAACCTTCTTTTTCTAGTAAATGTCCTGTATCTCTTAAAATTTCCCCTTTAGGATCTAATACTACAAATGAGCAATTACATTGCATTATATTAGGCTTAACAAAAAATCTTGTTTTTCCTGCTCCGACTTCCACCACAAACTAGAGTATTTAGGTTTCTTCTATGTTTTTGTGCTTTTAGTCCTATTTTTACATTTTGAGTTAATAATTTGTTTTGTGTTTCTGGCTTTTGCATATATTTTTTATTAACTTGTTTTGCATTGCCCCATACTGCTGAGCCGTATTCTTCGCCTCTCCTGTAATTTCTTCTAGTTGATAAATATATTCCTATTCCCAGAGCGTAGGCACATAAAAAAATAAAGACAGTTTTTACACTATCTTTGCAAAATTCTATATTATATGGCTCATTCATTTTTTCTGGTAGTTTTGAAATAATTTCTACTATTCCACCACTTATATATGGTGCTATTAGTAGTGCCAACCATACTATTACAATTCCTCCAAAACAAATTAAAACAATATTAGTTTTATCTTTCATCTCTATCTTTATCCTTTTTAAATAGAGATTTCTTTTTTGTTGGGGCATCTATAACTTTTTGCAATATTTCTGTTATAAATTCATCATCTTTTTGTTCTTGTATCATTTTAGTTCTCATATCGTTTATAATATTTACTATTGCTCTATGTTCGTATTGGTCAAGTTCTACAACTCTTTTTTCTTCACTCATTACTCTATGCCTACCTTTCTGGAACTGTCTTATTCTTTTCCTTACTGCTCATCTCAAAATAGTCTAACATTCTTGAATTTACTTTTTCAAAATTATCTCTAATTTTATCTAGTTCCATTCTTATTCCTTTTCCTTCTTTTTGGCTAGTTATTTCACTAGGTAAATCGTTAAAAGCATAATTTGATACATCAATTCCATACTTTTTACAAATCATATAAGAAGTACAATAACTAATAAAATAATTCATATTGCTTTCTTCTTGGTCTTTTAATTCAATGTTTCCCATTTCTTGTGATAATGTTTGAAACAATGTTTCTCTGTCCATATCTCTACAAACATATAATTTATTTTCGCTTTTATTATATTCCGAACCTATTTGTCCACTTGGTAATTTTTCTACTGCCTCTCTAGGTACATCACAATTATGCAAAAGTGCTTTTAATAATACTCTATCTCCATAATTTATAGTAGTTTCTTGTTTTGGTGCATTTGTTTGAGATATATCAAATACAACTTTAGGATTATAATAAGTTCTTCCATTACTTTTACTTGGCTCAAGTATTTTTATTCCTTTAGGGTTTTCATTTAATTCTACACCTTTTTCTAGCCACGAATTTTTATCTTTTATATTGGTACTTTCTGGTGCTTTTTCTAATATGACTAAACTATTTCCAACTGAATATTTCGAAAATCTGCTTTGAATGTCTAAATACTCTCTAAACTTTTCGCCATCATTTCCAACTATTTTTGCCATTCTGTCCATTGTGTTGTAAATATCTTGTCTATCTTTATTTTGTTGTTCTTTCCAATTGTTTTGCCTTTTAGTATTATATTGAGTATTATAATTTTTACTTGAATTATTATTGCTTCTAGTACCTAATATTTCATCTACCTCATCAACTTCTTTCATTTCGTTTTGCTCCTTTCCTTTTTTCTTCTTTTCTTTCTTGGTGTATAATCTAAATGTTTTGGCTCTTTAAAATGTTTTCCTTTATATTTTTCCTTTTCTTTCTTTGGTGTTTTCTTTTCTTTTTCTTTATCTTTATCTTTAGTAATTGCATTTCCTACTGGAATATCTTGCTTTTCCTGTTGTTTTTCCTTTTCTTCTTTTATTTTTAATTCATCTGCAATTTCTTTCAATTCTTTTTTTACTGATTTTTTTTCTTCGTCAGAACTCTCCATTTTGTCGTCTGATTTGATATTTGAGGAAATCCCTAACGGACTCTTTTCCTCCGTTTCTTTTGTATTATTACTGGGAATTTCCTGTTGTAATTCCTCTTTAGTTTTTGGCATAATATCATCTATAAATTGGTCTTCTTCACTTTTTGCAATTTCAACTACTTCTTGAGAATTTGTCTTATTCATTTCTTGTTCTAACTCTCTCTTAATAGATGCAACATCTCTGAAATTAAATCTTTCTGCTATTCTATTCATCTTTGAAGCATCTTCTTCTCTAACCATAATATCTACCATACCATCAATTTTAGAATTTTTCTTGTCTGCTAATGCACAATATAAAACTCCATATTTTTTTGCCTCTTGTGAAAATTTCTTTAAATCTTCTGCTCTAATTGTAAATATTTTTAAGGGTTTTCCTGTTTTTAACATATTTGTTAATCTTGTTTTTCCTTTAGTTTGTTGCTTATCTTTCATAATGGTATAAATCATAACTGCCATATTTTTTGCACCTGTTCCTGCAATTTTTAATGCTACTTCCATTCCCTCTAAACTTATTCTAACAACTTCTTCTGCTGAATCTGATGAGTTCATTTTTGAATTTCTCCTTTCCTTTTACTTTTTTCTTGTTCCTGTTCTTTTTCTTCCATATCTTTAATATTTTGTTTTATCTTTTGATTTTGTTCTTCTATTTTTTCACAATACACCACCTCCTGCTTTAAATACTTAATCTTGTCTGATAAATCTAAAATATCATCACAAAGTTTTTGTCTTTTTTCTGGCTCTTTTTCTTTTTGTCTTTTTCTTCGTAATGTATTTCTTACTTTCATTTGATTTTTTAATTCATCAGTAACAAGTTCTTTATATGAAAAAAGTTCCTTTGTAGTTTTAATTTTATTTCTACAAAGGAACTTGATTTCATCTGATATTTCTTCCATTTTCTTGATGTCTTTTCGCATTTCTGGAGTAATTTTTATTCTTGTTTTTTTGCTTTTAGGATATACTTTTAAAATATAACAATAATGAAGATATAATCTATATAAACTTCCTCTATCAAATTGAATTTTTATTACTTGTTTTTTTCCTGTATATCTTCTATAATTTCTTTGTTCTTCTGGAAAAGGAACTTTTGCCATATCACTATTCATTATTCTTTCGTTAATATTTCTAATACTATATTCCATTCCAAAACTTCTTTCAATTCTTATATTTCTTTTATATGGTGGTCTGCATAAACTTATTTTATTTGCTCTAATAGTAATTGTGTATCCCATTTTCTTTAAAATAGTTTCAAAATTTTTATAAGAATATGCTTGTTTAATTGCAAAGTCCACATCTTCTTTTGTCGTTGTATAATAATCTGATTTTTGAATAAATGAATTTCTATATCTAGTGTAATCAATTTTGCCACACTTTTTTTCTTCTAAAACACTTAATCCATATTCCCTACACAAGTCATCTGATAATGCTCTCATCATAGCATAATTTTCTACTGTATTTCTATATTTAATTCCATCAACAAAGGATACAGAATTTAATACAAAATGATTATGATAGTGTTTAGTATTAAGATGTGTTGATACCAATACTTCATATTTATCTCCCCATAATTCTTCAGCAAGTTTTACGCCAATTTGATGTGCTTGTTCTGCTGTAACTTCTCCCTCTGCAAATGATTGAAATCCGTGAAATGCTAAAATACCTTTTTCTTTTCCAAAATGTTTTTTAGTTAGTATCATTTCTTGTAATGCATTCTGTGGTGTACAATTTACTCCAGAAACATAGAATTGTTTTTCTGTTTTAAAATCTGCTTTTGCATACTCTATTGTATTGTGCAAACTTTTATATAAATCTTTTTCAAAATCTACATTTGTTGTTTTTTCTTCATTAGTTGTATATTTTATAACCTTATCTAGTCTTTCCTCTACTTTCCATAAACTTGTTGTTGCCATTCTTTTTTACCTCACAAATATTTTTCTTTTATCATCATTCTAAATTTTCTCCATTCTGCAATTTCATTATTTAAAATTCTTTCGTCTATAAAATTTCTATGATAGAGTAATCTTTCTAATTCATCTAAAGTTCTTATAAACTTTCCCATATTTTTTATTACTAAATCATAAAAATCTTTATCTGGCTTTTCTTTTATTTCACATCCCAATGAAGAATCTCGAATGAAAGTTGAAAGACTTTTCCCTGTTTTATCTGCTCTCATTTTTATCTTTTCTTTTTCATTAAAATTCATTCTAATTGGAACAATAAAATCTCTTGGATCTTCTTTCAATTTTTTGCTCCTTTCATTTTTTTATTCACGGGGATTGGGGTGTCCCCATATATAACATTTGTGTATATACAAATGTGTTGCTTGTTAGGACATAAAATTTATTTTGTCCCTATAAAAAATTCTTGTAAAATTCTCTTTAATCGCTATCTTTTTCATCTAATTTATCTAAAATTTCCACTAATTCTTCGTCCCTTTTATAAGGTTTTGTTTCAAGTTTTCCATATTCATTTTTCTCTATAATTTTAACTAATTTATATCGAATAATCTCTTTATCTACTTCTTCATTTCGTGAGTCATTTTCTCTTTCTTCTGTCATCATTTTTACAACTTTATTAAATGCTTCATTTTTATTATCAGCCATTACTACTACTTCGTTTTTTATTCCTCTTTTGATTAAAAATACATATTTTTTCATTACTCATCTTGTCCTTTCTGCATTAAGATTTTTAGTTCTTTTTATAGGTTTTATCCCTAATAAATCACATAAATATTCATTATAATCTTTGCCGTTTTTTTGGTGGTCTATCTATAATTTCATACTTATCTGACATAACAATTTTTAGTGCTTTTGTTGCATTTCTTCCTGCCTCATCACTATCTAAACATAGATAAATTTTTGTAATTTCTGGGTGCTTTTTTAAATAATTTTCAATAGCAACAGGTATTTTACTTTGCTCTAAAACTTTTGCTGGTTGATATACTCCTGCTAAAGAAAGCATAGTTTTATCTTCCCATTTTTGCCCATATAATTTAAAAAGGGTAGCATAAGATAATAAATCTATTGCTCCCTCAAATATAAACATTTTATCTGTTTTTTCATTACTTTCTAATCTAAAAGAATACATTTTATTACTTCCTGTTGCATCCATTTTTACATTAGAATTGTTTGTTGCTCTGCAACCTGCATACTTTGCGTTTCCCATTTCATCATAGCCAACAAATACAACATTATGATAAAATTTTTCTTCATAAATTAAATGTTTTTCAATACATTTTTGTATAATTTCTTCATCAATTCCTCTACTTTTTAGATAGTTTTTTGCTCTTGTTTCTTCATTATTTTTCTCTGGTAATATTAGTTTTTTACATTCTCTTTTTACTTGTTTTTCTTCAAAAATTGGTGTCTTAATTTTCATTTTATTTAACACTATTTCTGCTGATTCTGGAAAACGAATTCCCTGTGTTTTTTCTAAATAGTCCACTGCATTTTTTCCACCAATTCCTTTTGAACACCAATTCCAAAATCCATTAGACATTTTTAAACTATCGTGTTCTTTTGTACAATATTGTGTCTTGGTTTCTCGTACTAATTCATTAGGATAATAATTTTTAAAGTAAGTTAATAAGTCCATTTGTTTTGCTTTTTCTACTAATTCTGGTGGAATGTATTTTGACATTTTATTACCACCTCCTACATTTAAAATCCTATTGTTTTGCTCTTTTCCTTTAGTATTTCCTCTAACTTTTTCTTTAGCACATTTCTAGTATAAATATAGGTATCTCTTGGCACTAACTTGTAAAATTCATTTGGCAATTCATAACTAAAAATATTATTAAAAATTGTATTATATACATTAGTTATTGGATCACTTTTTATAAATTCATCAAACTCATCTCTTGGTATTAAGCCACCATCTACCAATATTGTTACTAACTTATTTATAGCCTCTATATCTTCATTTATTAAAGGCATATCTTTTTGTGTTTCCTCTAAAAAATCTGATATACTTATTAAATCATCAATATAAATCGAATTAGAATTTCGCATTTTTTTACCTACTTTCTCTATTATTTTTTATTTTTTCTGCAACTGCTCTATCTACTATAATCTTTATTGAATTATCCATTTCATAAGAAATATTTTCTCCTAATCTTCCGTCTGAATTTCTCCAATCTTCATAAAATTCTGCCAATAAATCTTTTTGTTTTATTAGTGCTTTTAATTCGTAATAGTCGAGATTTTTCTCACTCATTTCTCCAATTATTAGAGTTTTTACCGTCATTTGATAAGCACTTCCTATAATCTCATTTGGAGATTTTTGTCTTAAATAACCCTTATATTCTCGTAATTCTTTATCTAATTTTTCTATCAATTTTTCTTTTAATTCTTCTTTACTTTCCATTAAAAAATTTCCTCCTTTTCTTTATTTTTAGTAACAAAAAAGAGCCGATTTCTCGACTCAATTCATTTATAAAAATTGTAATTTTACTGTTTTTTTCGTGTTAAGAAAATTCCAATAATACATACAATAAAACTAAATGGTGCTATCCTAACAAACAACCATTCAAATATATAAAATCCAACTCCTACAACTGCTGTCTCTGGTTCACCATAAAACCAATTTAAATATGGACTACCCACTAACATTAAAACTATAAAAGTTATTATTATAATTACACACAATAATATTAATAGCCCTTGAATTGTTTTTCTCTTTTGTTCCTTCTTTTGCAATAATTGTAAATTTACTATTTCTAATTTTTCAGCTATTACTTTTAAATCATCAAGTTTAGATTCAGAAATCTGTTTGCCAAGTAAAGTGCTTACAGGTGTTTCAAGTGCTTCTGATATAGATACCAACATTTCAGAATCTGGAACAGACAGTCCTTGTTCCCATTTTGAAATTGTTTGTCTAACTACATTTAATTTTATAGCCAATTCTTCTTGTGAAAGTCCTTTTGATTTTCTAATAGCCTTAATATTATCTTTTAACATAATAGTTACCTCCTTTACAAAGGATTATATACTATATATTCCGTTGCTACAAGCAACGCATATTAACATTCAGGAATGCAACGATTATTTACCACTTTTTCTTACTCATTAATTGTAATTTAGCGAATAGTAACTTAATTTTCTTTTTTATTAAACATATGGCGT
>CAMJYG010000036.1 GCA_946409935.1 uncultured Clostridium sp.
AAAATAGAATCAGATATAAAAAAAGATGAAACCAAGAAAACAGCTACTAAAAAAACCTCTACAAAGTCTGCTTCAAAAGCTTCTACTACAAAAAAAGAATCTAGTACAAAAACTAAGTCTGTTGCTCCAAAAAGAAAAACAACTTCTACTAGAAAAAGAACGACTTCTAAAAATAGTAAAATATCAGTTGTTGAATATTATGATTTACCATATAGATATAATCAAACAGTTGTAAAAGTTTTAGCCCAAACACCTACAAACCTATTTATATACTGGGATATTTCTGATGATGATAGAAAAAAATTTCAAGAACAATATGGTGAAAATTTCTTTGAAACAACAAAACCTGTTTTAGTTGTTCATAATGATACTTTAGGTTATAGCTTTGAGGTAGAAATAAACGATTTTGCAAACAGTTGGTATTTACATGTAAATGATGCTAAGTGTAATTATAGAATTGAACTTGGCAGACGTCCTATAATTAAAAATGAGAAAATAAATGTTGATTATATATATGTTTCAATGTCAAATGAAATTGAATCCCCTAATGACCATATATTATTTGATAAAAATCAAAAAATGGTTTTTTTTAGAAATGTTAAAACCGGAATACAAACCAAAAAAGAAATAACATCAATATCTTTTATTAGAAACATGGGAAAAATTTATAATATTTATGACTTATATAAATCAATATATCAAAATGAGAATATAGAGGAATTATATGATTTATCAAACCCTTCTTCTAGTAATCCTTCTTCTCGGGAATTTTAATATAAATATATAGCAAATTAACTAGAAAGGAATGAAATATAATATGCAAGATAAAAAAGGCTATGTAAGTTTTGTGCTTCATGCCCATCTTCCATTTATCCATCACCCAGAAAGTGATGATTATTTAGAAGAATCTTGGCTATATGAAGCAATATCTGAAACTTATATACCATTATTAACAAACTTTCAAAAATTAGTAGATGAAGGAGTTGACTTTAGAATTACAATGTCTATGACTCCTCCTTTATTATCTATGTTAGATAATAAACTATTACAAAAAAAATATATAAACTATTTAAAAAAATTAATTGAATTATCTGAAAAGGAAATTATAAGAACGGCTGGTGATGAAAGATTAAATAAGCTTTCACACTATTATTTTGATAGATATTCAAATGATTTGCATTTATTTAAAAATGTTTATAATTGCAATTTAATTGAGGCGTTTAAACATTTTCAAGATATGGGTGTTTTAGAAATAATTACATGTGGTGCAACACATGGATACTTTCCTATTTTATATGTAAATGAAAAAACTGTAAAAGCTCAAATTGCAGTTGGAGTTCAAACTTATGAAAAATATTTTGGAAGAAAGCCTCGTGGTATCTGGCTTCCCGAATGTGGTTATGTTCCAGAAGCTGATAAATATTTAAAAGAATTTGGCATTGAATATATTATTACGGAATCTCATGGTATTTTATATGCAAACCCAACTCCCATTTACGGCACATTTGCTCCGATTGTTTCTCCAGAAGGTGTTGTTGCATTTGGTAGAGATATGGAATCTTCAAGACAAGTATGGAGTTCTATTAATGGATATCCCGGAGATTATAATTATAGAGAATTTTATCGTGATATTGGTTATGAAGCTGATTACGACTATATAAAACCATATATAGCGCATAATGGAGTTAGAGTACATACAGGAATAAAATATTACAGAATTACTGGAAAAAGTGATTTTAAAGATTATTATAATGTTCAATGGGCAAAAGATTCTGCTGAAAGACAGGCAGGACATTTTTTTGATAGTAGAACATCTCAAATAAACAATTTGTCACAATACATGGACACTCCACCAATTATTCTTTGTCCTTACGATGCTGAATTATATGGTCATTGGTGGTATGAAGGTCCCTATTGGCTTTATATTCTATTTAAGAAAATTTACTATGATAATTGTAATTTTAAATTAATTACACCATCTGAATATATAGATAAATACCCAAATATCCAGGTATCATCTCCTTGCCGTTCAAGTTGGGGTGCAAATGGATACAGCGAAGTATGGCTTAATCCTTCAAATGATTATGCTCATAGACATTTACATGTTGCAGGTGATAGAATGTGTGAATTAGCATACCTTTATCCAAATGCCAAAGGATTAAAGAAAAAAGCTTTAAACCAATGTGCAAGAGAACTTTTACTTGCTCAAAGTAGTGATTGGCTATTTATAATTACCAATGGTACTATGGTAGATTATGCTAAAAAAAGAATAAAAGACCATATTGGAAGATTTACAAAACTATATTACCAAATAAAGGGAAATTCAATCGATGAAGATTTTCTAAAAGACATATCTAAAAAAGATTGTGTCTTTCCAGAAATTGATTATATGATATATTATTAAAAAATTGCCAAAGGGACGCCCCTTTTGGCAATTTTTTGCCATGGGGACACTCTTTATATTTATTCTATTTCATTACAAAGGAGTGTCCCTTTGACTATTTATTGCCAAAAGGGGCGTCCCTTTGGCACAATTTTTTCTTTAATACATATTATAATGTATAAGTTTTTTAAATTTAGTAGATAATATTTTTATTGGAAAGGGGAAATTTTTGTGTATGAAATCACTCTGTATAAAAACAAATGATAATGATTCTCTGGATTATCTACTAAATGAATTAAAAAAATGCGATTTAGATAATATTTGTTTTTCTAAAAATAAATTTAAAAACTATCAAAATATTATAATACATTATACTCGGTTCGGATTATAACGATTTTTATAATAAAATTAGCTCTATCCTGTCTCTTTTTATACTAGATATGGTAGAAGAAAATATATTAAAAAGACTACTTTCCCACAATTACTTTTATTTTGATTATTCAGAAAAAAGCAAAATTCTAGATTTGTGTTTTGATATTATGTCAGATGATTTTGAAAATATTTTTGATAAAAAATTTAATATTGTTTATAATAGTTTTTTAAATTTTATTTTAGAAAATAAATGTATTGTATTAGATGGTTTTATAAATTTTAGATTAAAAAATTATTTTAATTTATTAGATGATATATTAAATGAAGCTGTTAATAGTTTTATAATAGAAAAAGAATACTTCGAGTTTATATCTCTTCTAAAATTATATATAAATTCACAATCTTGTAGATGTGATAAAGTACATTTAGTATATTCTTCTTCTGAATCTATTTTATTAGATGAAAATAGTAATTTAATAATTGCCTCAGATGATATATTTAAAGCCAAATATATAAGTGATATTTCTTTTTCATCTAATGATTATGCTTTAAATACCTTGTTAAATCTTTTACCTAAAAAAATATATATACATTTAATAGATAATTATATTGATGAATTTATAAATACTATTCAATTAGTATTTGAAAACAAAACTATTATATGTACAGATTGTGATATTTGCAAAATTTACCAAAAAAAAATCGGAAAACAACATAAATTATAATTTTTTAATATCAGCTATTACAATTCATAACTAATTTGCATTGCTTCAAGTTAATATATAATATTTTTTCAAAAATATTATATATTAACTTGAAGATTTTGTGAATTATTATCGGTCATTAATTGTAACCCTATAATTTGTTACAATTTACAGCTAATTTGCTTTGCTTTAATTTAATATATAATATCTATTAATCACTTAAAATATCCAAGTATGTTGTAGCAACTTTTGCACCATTTTTAATAAGCTCATTAGTTCCAAATGAATTAACAGAATTGATATTACCAGGCACACAAAAAACGTCTCTTCCCTGTTCAAGTGCAAAATCCACTGTTAATAGTGTACCACTTTTTTCTTTTGCCTCTATAACAATTATTTTTTCGCATAAACCGCTTATTATTCTATTTCTTGCTACAAAGTTTAGCTTTTCTGGTTTTGATCCTAATGGATATTCTGATATTATTGCACCATCATTGTTTATTATTTCTTCAATTAATTTAGAGTTTTCTTTTGGATATACTGTATCTAATCCATTTCCAACTACTGCTATAGTTTTTCCTTTAGCGCATAAACTTCCAATATGTGCATAGCTATCTATTCCCTTTGCAAGTCCACTTACTATATTTATATTATTTTTAGCTAAATTATATGAAAAATATTTTGCGGCTTTTATTCCGTAATCTGACGCTTCTCTACATCCAATAATTGCTATTGATTTATTATTTAGAATTTCTTTATTTCCTTTTATATATAAGCATATTGGAAAATCATATATTTGCTTTAAGCTTTTGGGATATTCTTTTTCATATATTGTTACTAAATTAATATTATTTTTTATCATATATTCTATATGTCTATTTATTTCTATTTTTATCTTTGTGTTCATAATATTATTTACAGTATTTTTGCCAATTCCTTTTATATATATTAATTCTTCCTTCATTAAATTATATATTTTTTCTGGTGTTTTATATATATTTAGTAGTTCTTGTTTTTTTCTGCTTCCTAATCCTTTTATTAAAGAAAACCATATCCAATATTTTTTATTCCATATTTCGTTCATTTTTACTATCATTCCTTTCTAAGGCACAAAATATAATATAACGCAGTCAAAATTATAATTATTTTTCAACCTTAATCACATTCCTTTGTCTATAATAAAATTAACTGTTACAAAAAAAGAGCCTATTTCTAAAACATACTTTCAATAGTATGCTTCAATAAGCCCTTTTCATTTTTTATATTTCATAGCTAATTTTATTTAATACATATGTATCTCAATTGTTATTTTAAACTTAAGATATGTTCATTTTGCTGTTTTGTTGCTTTAATTACATTGTTCATAAGCATAGCAATTGTCATTGGTCCAACTCCACCTGGGACAGGCGTAATATAACTTGCAATTGGCTCTACGCTTTCAAAATCTACATCTCCAACTATTTTTCCGTTCTCATCCCTATTTATCCCCACATCGATAACAACGGCTCCTTCTTTAATCATATCTTTTGTAACAAACTTCGCTTTACCAATAGCTGAGATTACAATATCTGCTCTTTTTGTATGTTCTTTTAAATTTGTTGTTTTTGAATGGCAAATTGTAACTGTAGCATTTTTATTTAGGCAACATTGTAATAGAGGTTTTCCAACTATATTACTTCTGCCCAAAATTACCAAATCTTTTCCTACTAAATCTATATTATATTCTTCAAACATTTTAATTACACCATAAGGTGTACAAGATATAAAAGTATCTTCTCCAATAGCTAGCTTTCCTACACTTGATGGCGTAAATCCATCAACATCTTTTTTATATGTAATAGCTTTAAATGCCTCATTTATATTTAGATTACTAGGTATAGGACTTTGTAATAATATACCATTTACAGTATCATCTTCGTTTAGTTTCTTTATTAGATTTATAAGCTCATCTTGTTTCGTATTTTCCTCTAATAAATATTCTTCATATTCTATTCCTACATCTTCACATGCTTTGCTTTTATTTTTTACATATACTTTTGATGCTGGATTATCTCCAACCATAATAACAGCAAGTTTAGGATAAATGCCTTGCTTTTTTAATTCTTCACATTCTATTTTTAGTTTTCCTCTTATTTTTTTGGCTAGTTCTTTTCCATCTATAATTGTTGCCATAATTACTACCATTCCTTTCCTACCTTAAACTCTATATCTTCCATTTATATCCACAAATAATTATAAAACTATTATTTTTTTATTATATTTGACAAAATCAATTTATAATAATATAATATCTGTAAAGGAATGAGTACACAAACAATGTGTTACTAATAAATTGGATTACACCACACAGCTCGGCAAAGCTAAATATGGTGTATTTTTATATATGAAGGTAACACACACATTTGCTCATCTCATTTCTATGGTTACTACTATACAATATTTTTATTTTAAATTCAAGCGAACAAACACTTTTTTTAATTTTCTGACAAGTATTAGTTACATTCACAGCTATTTATAATCTAATATATAAATGTTAATATATAAATATTTTATTTTTATTAAATTAACTCTATTACTGCATAATCTGCCATAAATAAAAACATTATCCCCCTGTTTTAAATTGCTATATACATAATCTGCTATTTTATCATAAGCACATATTTGTATAATTTGCTCATCTACTGTTTTCAAATTAAATGTTACCTTACTTAAATGTTTAGAATTTATCATAAATCCAAAATTAACACAAGTTATAATTTTACCTATTGTTGTAATTGCCTCCACGTTTAGCACAAGGATTGTTGGAGTTAGAGGTTTTAACTTATCCCAATAATATTATTTAATTATTCAATAAAAATTTTACTTTTTAAATTTTTCACATTAGCAATTTTTATATAACCTAAATGACCTGCTAAATATTTATAAGCTTCTTTACTAGTAGTTTTACCTGTTTTTATTTCATATTTTAATTTTTTTACTTTTTTCTTAAGTTTTCGCTTTCCCTTTTCTCTAATTTTTAGTCTATATTCATTTATTTTATATCCGCAAAAATTTACTCCTTGTGAGCTTTTAAATATTTGCGTTTTGCTATTTAATTCTAATCCTAAATTTTCTTTTAAAAATTTTCTAATTAAAGCTAATTTTTCTATAGCTTCATCTTTTGTTCTTACAATTGCAATTGCGTCATCCATATACCTAAACCAGTATTTTAGCTTTAATACATGCTTGGCATATTTATCTGCTTGGTCTAGGTACACGTTCGCAAAGCATTGGCTTGTGTAATTTCCAATTGGTATGCTTTTTTCTCCGCCATTGGAATATAATATTTCTTTTGTAAGCCAAAGAAGTTTTGGGTCTTTTATCTTTTTTTGTAAAATTTTATATAATATTCCTTTATCTATGTTTTGAAAATATTTTGCAACATCCATTTTAATTATATAATAATTATTCCAAATTCTTTTACAATGTTTCATTGCTTTTTGTGCATCTAAGCAAGCTTTATGCATACCTTTATTTTCTATACAAGCATATGATGTATCTATAAATGTTTTTATAAAATATTCCTTCATAAAATTATCAACATACCATCTATGAACTATTCTATCTATATATTTACTCTTTTCAATTACTCTATATTTAGGTTCTGTAACAATAAATCTAGTATATCCACTATGCTTATATTTTAGAAAAATAGCATCTTTTCCTATTGCAACCATAAAAACACCGACATCTGACTAAAACTATCTTTCCTTTGTTTTCTTGGAGGTTTTGAAACCCCTCTACAATATCTGCAAATTTCATATATTTTTCGCCCTCCTTTTTTCAACTGCTCGCTTTTTTGTTTGCACAAAAAAGCGAGCCCGGTAGGGCTCGCCCGGTAGGGGGACGAAAGTGTTTTTTCCAACTTTCAAGGAACACTTTCGTCCTCCCTACCTCTTCAAAATTTCTTCTTTTTATTCTGGTAAACTAAAATTCTTAATTTATCGCCATCAGGACTCAGAGCTACTAATAAAGTGAGACACGGAAACCAAAGGTATTGCTGGTAGAGCCGTAGGTACGACACGAAGCTGGATTGTCTGAACCGGAACCGCCGTAACCGCCTCCACGTATAGCACAAGGACTGTCGGAGCGAGAGGTTGCATGCTCTAGGGTCCATTCCCATTGATTTCCTGCAAAATCATATATATTCATTCTTTTATATCCTGAAGCTCCTGTGGCCTTTGGTCCATTCTGTCCTGTATACACTCCCCATTTTGTACTATCATCTTTTATTTTAGATATCGCGTCTTCTCTATTCTGCCATTCGCTACTTCCTTCTAGGAATTTACATACTAAATCCCATTGTAATCCAAACATTAAACTACTTGTCATTCCAGTATCTGATGTTGCTACTTTTGCAACTGCAATTTGAGCATTACTACATGTTAATGTTTGTGCAGTTTTGCCAGACTGAGATAATGGTGCATCACTTGATGAAGCTCCTGCTGATGCTTCATATCTTCCAATCCAAAATCCTCCATTTGTATATACACTTTTTAGCATTTTTTTGTATTGTGTTAAATATGTTGATGAATCTGAAATTCCACACCCAGAATACCATTCATCTTTCCAACCACGTCTTGTTGTTTTTTTATCATCTCCAGTTTTTTCAAATCCTGCATATGCTATTAACGCATTTTCAATTGCTGTATAATATTCATCTGAATTAACTGTTTTTCCTGTAACCACTGAGTAATCTGGCCCACCTGTTCGTGGCACTTCTATCCACACATATTCGTCTGAACCTTTTCTTATTACTAGACCTTTTCTTATTAGATTTTCTTCTTCATCATCTGATACTGTATATCCTTTTGGCACTGTTGCTGTTTTTCCATTTGTATCTGTATAATTGTCTGTCTCAGTTGCATCTGCTGTTCCTCCTGGTGCTAGTGTTGCTTTTGCAACCAATGCTACTTGCTTTTCAAAACCATTATTTACACTTATCCTTACTGTTGTATTTCCTGCTTTTTTGTTTCCTGTAACTGTTACTTCTGTTTTACTCTCATTTTCATTTGCAGTTGCAACTGTTTGACCTACACTTGCTGTAGCAATTGTTTCATCATCTACTGCTGCTGTTATTGTTAATCCTCCATCACCTGAAGTATTAGTTATCGGTGTTTTTAATATCTTTATTATTCCATTATCTATTGTTACTTCATATTTCTTTCCTTTTACTTGGGCTAAGTATTTTTCTCCTCCAGTTGATGTATATTTTACTGTTACTGTTATTTCTCCAATATTTCCAGAGTTTGCTTCATCTAATCCTATTTTTAGACTAGTTGTGTCTAATTTTACAGTATCTATTGCTAGCGTTCCACCTACATTTTCTTTTGTTATTGGCATTCTTTCTGGATATCTTGTATTATAATTTGATATTGCATCTGCTAATATTGCTGTTTCATCCGATATATTTTGATTTTCTGCATGTTTTCCTATTAATACATTACTATATTCTAATTGTAATCCTTCCTCTACCTGTGCTATTTCTGTTACCTCTGATGCGTTTTGTGCTTGTGATAAAATCCCATTATCTCCCGTTAATGTGGCTATTGTGACTCCGGCTAATATTAATAACACAATGATTGTTAGGACTAACGCAATTAATGTTATACCTTTATTTTTTTTCATAAGTATTTTCTTCCTTTCATTATATTTTATATAAACATAATTTCATTTTGTTTTTTCTTATTTTTACCGTTTTTTCAAAAAATATGCACATCTTTTACATATTCTGCTTAAAACAACGTAACACTCACTTTATTCACTTTTCAATGTACACCTTTTTCTTAAACGGTATTTTTTTGTTTATGTTTCTATTTTATATTTTCTTTTATTTCTTGTCAATATATTTTTTTTAAAATATGAAGTAATTTTGTTAAATAGTTACAATTGTTTTAGGATAGACATTATTAATATTTTTTCGTATTTTTGTGTATTAGTTGTGATTTCACTAATACACCACTTTTTTGCAAATTTTAAAGATTTCCTAAAAATTTTTAATATTTTTATGATTTTTTATTATTTTTGTAATTTTCTAAAATCCAGTTGTATCAACGGTTTTGCTTAATCAAAATCTGTCGTAACTACCTTAAACTCTATATCTTCCATATTAGGAAACATTTCTTTTACTCTTTTTAATGTTAGCATTAGCATTTTAGGTTGCGGATTTTTTTTATCTTCAGATAACAATTTCTGTGTATAACAATTTTCTGCTGTTTTAAATAACAAATATCTATTTCCAACATAGGTATAATAAATTTGATAACCATCTCTTAAATCTTGCCACATTTTTTCAAATGTATAATCGTCCATTTTCTATATCCTTCCCTTCAAAGTTACAATTTTTTTTACATTTAGAAATTTTAATTTATTCCTAGCTTATTATAAATCTTAAAAATTTGAAAATTTTAAAAATTTATAATGAGCTAAGAATTTAACTAATCATATTTGTAAATTCTTGTTCCGAAATTATTGTAATACCCAAGGTTTGTGCTTTTGTTAATTTACTTCCAGCCTCTTCTCCTGCTAGTAAATAATCGGTCTTTTTAGATACTGAGCTAGATGTTTTTCCACCAAATTTTTCTATTAAATCTTCAGCTTCTTTTCTAGTATAATTTTCTAATGTTCCAGTTAATACAAAAGTTTTACCTTCAAATCTATTATCTTCAAAATCCTCTTCCAATGAATTTACATTTACTCCTGATTCTTTTAACCTATTTATTAAATCCAATGTTTGTTCTGAAATAAAAAATTCTCTTATGCTGTTTGCCATTACTTCTCCAATATCATTTATATCACTTAATTCTTCACAACTTGCATTTGATAAATTATCTATATTTTTATATTTTCGTGCTAAAATTTTTGAGGCTTTACTTCCTACATGCCTTATTCCTAAAGCTGTAATTAATCTATATAAATCATTTTCTTTACTATTATTGATACTGTCAATTAAATTTTGAGCAAATTTTTTACCATTTTTTTTCAAAGAAGCAATATCTTCAAATTTTAATGCATATATATCTGCTATATTTTGAATTAGTTTTTTCTCCAAAAGTTGAGCTATTATATTTTCCCCTAATCCATCTATATTCATTGCTTCTCTTGATACAAAATGTACTAAATTTCTGTATAATTTGGCTGGACATTCTATACCTGTACACCTTATTGCTGCTTCTCCTTCTTCTCTTACTGCTTGTGCACCACATACTGGGCATATTTTTGGCATCTCAAATTCTTTTTCATTTCCTGTCCTTTTTTCTTTTTTTACTTCTACAATTTCTGGAATTACATCTCCTGCTTTTTGAATTACTACTGTATCACCTATTTTTAATTCTTTTTCTTTTATAAAGTCTTCATTATGAAGTGTAGTTTTAGATATTGTTGAACCCGCTACTTTTACTGGTTCTAATATTGCCATTGGAGTAATTACACCTGTTCTTCCTACTTGACAAATTATATCTTTTAAAACAGTTTCTTTTTTTTCTGGAGGATATTTGTAAGCAACTGCCCATCTAGGTGTTTTAACCGTCGTTCCTAAAATTTCTCTAAATTTTAAATCATCTACTTTTACAACTGCACCATCTATTCCAAAGGATAGATTTTCTCTATCATCTCCTATTTTTTGAATCGCTTTTTCTATTTCCTCCATATTATTACAATATATACGAACAGGGTTTACATTAAATCCTAAACTATTTAAATATTCTAATTCCTCATAATGTGAATTAAATTGTTTTCCTTCTATTTTTTGGACATTAAATATATAAATATCAAGTGGTCTTTTAGCTGTTATTTTACTATCTAATTGTCTAAGTGAACCTGCTGCTGCATTTCTAGCATTTGCAAACAATTCTTCTTCGTTTTCTTCCCTTTCTTGATTCATTTTTTCAAATTCATCTTTTGCAATAAATACCTCTCCACGAACTGTTATATCTATTTTATCTTTAATTTCCATTGGAATAGTCTTTACTGTTTTTAAATTTTCGGTTACATCTTCACCTACAAGCCCATTTCCTCGTGTTGCACCTCTTGTAAATTTTCCTTTCTTATACTCTAGTGCTGCAGATAATCCATCTATTTTAGTTTCAACAACGTATTTTACATTTTTTATTCCATTTTCTTCGGCTTTTTGTTCTATTTTATCCACAAAATCTTTTACTTCCGAAATACTAAATACATCTTGTAAGCTTTGAAGTGGTACTTCATGCGTAACTTTTGTAAAACCTTCTTTTACATGTCCTCCAACCTTTTGAGTTAATGAATCTTCAGACTGAAATTCTGGATTTTCCTTTTCTAAATTACGTAATTCTACCATTAACATGTCATACTCAAAATCAGATATCTCTGGCTTGTCCTCATCATAATATTTTTTAGCATGATATTCAACTAAAGCTCTTAATTCTTCTATTCTTTTTTTAGCTTGCTCTTTATTCATTTATAAAAAATTCATTCCTTTCATTTTTTATTATTTAGTGATTGCAATCTTATACCTACTTACAGTTCAGTGACTTAAAATTCAGTTGTCCTGCTTAACCGTGATTAGTTATCAATGAACTGTAACTATACCTATATAATTTCTAAACAAACTCTTGAAATACTATGTTCGCTAAATCAATACCTTTGGAAGTCAATTTAATATTATTTAAATCAATTTCTATTAAGCCTTGATCTACCAACTTTTTTAGCTTATCTCTATATATAAATATTGGATTATCAACAAACTTTTCCTTAAATTTAGTTATATTTACACCTTCAATTTTTCTAAATCCAAGCAACATAAATTCATTTTTCTTATCATCAAAAGATTGAATTTCTTCAATAGTTCTTATATTATTCTTTAAAAGTTCATCTTGATTGCTCCAAATATCAGCATTAAAATTAGTATCTATATATTTTTCTAAATTTTCTGTATTAGAATATCTTGTATCATTAATATATGAATGTGCCGCAACTCCTAAACCTACATATTCTTTCTGTTCCCAACAATTTAAATTGTGTTTAGATTCGTACCCATTTTTAGCAAAATTAGAAATTTCATAATGCTTGTATCCATTTAATTCTAAAGTATTTTTAACATACCAATACATTTGTCTTTCTAATTCGTCATCTGGCATTTTCAACTCTCCACTTGAAATCTGCTTTTCTATTTTGGTTCCCTCTTCAATTATTAAAGAATAGACACTAACATGATTAGGATTTAATTTTATAATTTCTTCTAAAGATTCTTTTAAATCTTGTATGGTTTGATTCGGAAGTCCTAACATTAAATCAACATTTATATTTTTAAACCCTACCTTTTTTGTAATTTCATAAGTATTAATAAAATCTATATAATTATGTATTCTTCCAATTTGTTTTAATAATTTATCATTCGTACTTTGAAGACCTATGCTTAATCTATTTACTCCTGCATTTTTATACATAAGAAGTTTTTCCTCATTTATTGTACCTGGATTAACTTCTATTGTTTTTTCAATATTTTCCCAACTTGTTAAATTATTTGCAAGTATTATTTTTACTTTATTCAAAATTTTTGAAATATATTTAGCCTCTACATAAGATGGAGTTCCACCACCTATATAAATAGTGGTAATATTATATTTTTCTAAATTATAACTTTCTAACTCTTTTTCTAAGGCATTAAAATACATTTCAACCTTATCAACGTTATTGGGATATGATATAAAATCACAATAACTACATTTGCTTTTACAAAATGGTATATGTATATAAATTCCTAATTCATCTTTTTTCAAGTGAATGTCACACCCCCTAAAAATGTTATAATTAATATATTATAGCGCACGTTGACAGCTTTCGCAGCGCTATGCAGGGCACATTATTTAAAAAGCTACAAATTGTCAATGCTGTCAACCTAATTGGTTGTTCCTGTTTATCTTTAGCTCATTATAAATAAAAAAATGAAAAAAGCGCATTGAAAGTGAGCAAATTAGAAATTCTAATAAATTTTATGGAAAGAGTTCACGTTTTCGTGGGAGCTGCCATAAAATTTATGTGAATTTCTTATGCAGTCTCAGCTTGAAAGAGCATTTTTGAATTTTTTTATTTATAATGAGCTAAGAATTAAACTAGGTTGACAGCATTGTCTAAATTGTAACTTTAAACTAACTATCTTTAGAAATCTGTACAATCTTCTTCAATCTATAATTAACTCCAGATTTGCCAATAGGTACTCTTAGCATTTTTCCTAAATCTATTAAAGAGACATTTGGATGTTCTAGCCTTAAATTTGCAATTTCTTTTAAATTATCATCCAATTTATTAAACTCACCTTTTTGTTTTAGCTTGTTTATTGCCTCTATTTGTTCAATTGAAGCATTAATTGTTTTATTCAAATTAGCTGTTTCACAATTTACAAGTCTATTTACTTTTCCTCTCATTTCCTTTTGAATTCTAATATCTTCAAAATGTAATACAGCTTTATTAGCACCTATTAATGCAAGAAAATTTGAAATTTGCTCTCCTTCTTTTATGTAAATAGAATATTGATTTTGCTTAACCATAGTTTTAACATTTATATTTTGTTTTTGTAATATTTTTATAATTTTCTCAAAATTAATTTCATTTGATAAATCAATTTCTAAATGATATTCTCTATTAGGATTATTTATCGAACCAGAACCGCATAAATAGTCCTCTAATTAAAGCTTTAATAAAATCTTCATTTTTTCTGTTTATATAAGATTCTTCTATATTTTCTTTTATATAAATTTCTTTTCTGTCATATTTTAAAAAGCTAATACACTCATCTAATTCTTTTAATTTAAAAGTAATAACAAAGGCTTTTCCGGATTAATTCAATATTATGATTTACATTTAAATTAGAAAGTAATTTAGAAAACCTATTTATATTATAATCACTCTCTGTAGAATATTTTACAAGTTGTCCATTTTCTATAATTGAATTCTTAGATATTAAATAACCAGCTAATTCATATTTTACCAAATCTTTATTAGCTAAACTACTATTTTTATTCAGTTCTTGCTTTATATCAGAAGAAAAAGACATTTTTACTACCATTCCTTTCTAATACACAAATCTAGTTGATACAGTTCAGTGACAATATATCTAGAAGTCCGCGCCAGTGATTAGTTATGAACTATAATATTATATTTACAAGACATGAGTAACAATAACTCTATCATTCTCAAACAAATCCTTTTTGCAATAAGTATCTACATAATTATTTTCATTTTCAATTAATTCTATTACATCAATTTTTTGGTCGTATCCTATTTCTAAGCACAAATAGCCATTATACTTTAAAAATTGATATCCTTGTTTAACTATTTTTCTATAAAAATCTAGTCCATCTTCTCCTCCATCTAGAGCAATAATTGGTTCTTTTTGTACTTCTTTATCTAAACTCTTTATTAAACTTTTTTTTATATATGGAGGATTTGAAACTATTATATCATATTTTTGACCTACTAAATTTTCAAATAGATTTGAACTAACAAATGTTATTTGATTTTCTACTAGATTATTTCTTGCATTTTTTTTGGCAATATTAAGAGCCTTTGCACTTATATCAACTGCTGTAATATGACTATTTTCAATATTTTTTGCAAGTGAAACTGCTATTGCGCCACTACCAGTACACATATCTAATATATTTTTTGCATTAGTTTTTTGTGCAATTTTTATTACTTCTTCTACTAACACTTCTGTATCTTGTCTTGGAATTAGAACATTTTCATCAACATAAAAATTCATCTTCATAAATTCTTGCATATTAGTAATATGCTGAAGTGGAATACCTTTTATCAATTTTTTTATAGCTTTAAAATAATCCACTTCTTGCCTTAATGTCAAAATTTGATTATCATAAACCAATATATATTGTCTTGGTTTATTCAATATAAACTGCATTATTAACCTTGCTTTTAAATTTGGTTCTGATATTCCATTTACTTTTAAGTCTATCATTCCTTTTTTAATTGTGTCTTTTATAGTCATATTACATCCCTTTCCTTTCAGTTTTCTATCTAAGGCACACATATAGTTTGAAAAAGAATTGGATAAATTTCTAGGCTAACAAGCAAGAAAGCTTGAGGCGTACTCTTTGTACGTTGATAGCTTTCGCAGCGCAGTTAAACGACGAAATTTGCCAATTATTTTTCAAACTCACTCTTCAAAAAACTTTTCAAAATCCTGCTCATTAATCTTCTCCCTCTCAAGTAAAGCTTGTGCAATCATATCAAGTTTATCTCTATGAATTTGCAATAAGGAAATTGCATCTTTATATGCAGAATCTATTAGAGTTTTAACTTCTTGACCTATTTTATCACCTATATTTTCTCCAAACATTTGAATTTCGTAAGGTTCTTTTCCTTGGAAGTCTATTGGACCTAAAGTATCACTCATACCATATTTAGTAACCATATCTCTTGCTATTTGTGTTGCAACCTCAATATCATTGCTTGCACCTGTTGAAATATCATCTAACGCAATTTTTTCTCCAGCTCTACCTCCAAGTAATGCTATTAACTTTTCTTTCATTTCTGTTTTAGATATATAATATTTATCTTCATCTGATTTATACATAGTATATCCGCCAGCTACACCTCTTGGTATTATAGATACTTCTTTTACATTAGCTTGTGTTGGCAAATATCTACTTACAACAGCATGTCCAGCTTCGTGATAAGCTGTTAGTTTTTTATCTTTGTCAGATATCACTCTCTCCCTTTTTTCTAAACCTACTGTTACCTTTTTTACAGCTTCTTCTATATCATCTTTTTCTATATCATCATGTTTTCTTTTTGTTGCAATAATTGCTGCTTCGTTTAGAATATTTGCAAGTTCAGCACCTGTAAAGCCTGCAGTATCTTCGGCAATGCTTTCTAAATTAACATGTTCAGATATTCTTTTATCTTTTGAATGTATTTTTAGTATTTCTAATCTTCCTTTTAAATCTGGTGTAGGAATTGTTATTTGTCTATCAAATCTACCTGGTCTTAGAAGTGCTTTATCTAACATTTCTGGTCTATTTGTTGCTGCTAATACTATTATTGTTTCTTCTGAACTAAATCCGTCCATTTCTACTAATAATTGGTTTAGTGTTTGGTTATTTTCGCTTTCAGCTCCACTATTAGATGTCCTTCTAGAACCAATTGCGTCAATTTCATCTATAAATACTATACATGGTGATAATTTTCTTGCTTTTTCAAATAATTTTCTTACTCTTGATGCTCCAAGTCCGGCAAACATTTCTATAAATTCTGAACCACTCATCGAAATAAATGGCACATCTGCTTCACCTGCAATAGCTTTTGCAATTAAAGTTTTTCCTGTTCCTGGTTTTCCATATAAAAGCACACCTTTAGGAATTTTTGCACCCATTTTAGTAAACTTTTCTGGTCTTTTTAAAAAGTCTACAATCTCTATCAGTTCTCCTTTTTCCTCATCTAAACCTGCAACATCGTCAAATTTTATTTTTGTTTTTCTCTCTGTTTCAGAATAAACTTTTCCTTTTTCACCTAAACCTTGCATTTTAAAAATTAAAATAAATAATCCTAACATAAGTGCTGTAGGTAAAAATGACAATATAAAAGAAGGTATTTGTGCTAAAATGCTCTTAGGCTTTTGAATTAATTCTATTTCATTTCCGTCTGCTACTTTTTGTTGAACCAATCCAATAAAGCTTTCTGTATTTGGAACTATAGCTGTTTTTTCTTCTTCCTCATTTTTTTGTTTTACTTTTAATGTTGTACTTCCAACAGTCATTTCAATTTTTTCAATATTTCCATAAGATATTTCTTTTATTAAATCTGTATATGCTATGGTATTTTCTTCTTCTTTTTTACTATTATTCATATATAAAAGTGTAATTCCAAGAGCTATAGCAATTATTAAAACAACAATTAATATAATTGACCATAGTTTAGAATTAGATTTTTTTTGTTCTTTATCTTTTTTCATCTTTTAATATCATTCCTTTCTTGCCTTTGCTTTGCTACATCTGCGAAAAGCACAAAGTCAGTATGCCTCAGGTAAACCGCGTTTTAAATATAATATAACGCGGTCAAAATTCTAATTATTTTTCAACCTTATTCTTTTCTAATCTCAAAGGCACCTGAACCCTCAGGTTCTTTTCCTAAGCCATCGTTTCCTTCTTTTTCTTTATTTTTTTCCTCTTCTTCCTTATCTTTTTGTTTTCTTTTTTGTTTTTCTTCTTGTTTTTTTCTTTCATTTTCTTCTTGCTCTTCAATTTCTTTTTTTACAATTTCCTGTTCTTGTTCAATTTTCATTAATTCTAGTTGTCTTTTTATAAATTCCGTTTTTAATAAAAATATTGCAGCTACCAAATAAATTGCAGCTACTGTTATATACATAACTTGGAAATATTCTATATAAAATGGCATAAATATATTTACTGCTAAATATATCATTTTTAATATTGTAGATAAAGTTAGTGCATATACAGACATATTAAATATTGCTGCATATCTCATTTTTATTCTTGCAAACCATGTTGATAGATATCCAAAAAAGCTTAAGAACAAGCAATTTGACAATGTTGTTACTAAATACATAACAAAAGCATATATAAATACAGTTATAAATATACTAAAATATAAACTAAACACCTGTGAGCTATTAAAATAATTAATTAAATCTTGTTTAGTAAATTCAGTAATTTGCATATTTTCCAAAATTTCTTTATAATTATAATTTATTGTTCCTGCAACAGAACCATTTTTAAGGATTAGTTTGTCTTTTAATATAATTACACCACTTCCAGTTTGTTCTAAATCTTTTATATATTTATTAATTGTTTGTTCACTTTCTGTATTTGTGTCAATTATCGTTTGACCAACAATTGAATAATCCTCTGAAATAATAATTGGCTCTTCTTTTTCTACTTTTAATATTCCATCTTTATATGAAAACTGTGGAAATTCATTTTCTAAATATTTAGTTCCTTTGTTAATCATTTGATTAGCTTGATAAATTACACCTAAACATAATACTATTGCTAAAATTGCAACTAATTTTGCAATATATGATATGGCTTTCGGAACTCCGTCTACTGCCATATCTGGGTAAACTTCTATTTTAGTTATAGAATTCCATACTTTAGAAAAAAAATTCATATTCATTTCTTGTACATCTTGGCTTTTTTCTTTATTTTCATCCATTATCTATATTCCCTCCTTAGAGTCGAATCTACAAATCGTGGATTTAAAGCAATTTCTACTTTATCTCCAATTTTTACATCTTGTTGTTCATTAATATCACAAACAATATGATATGTTCCAATTCTTCCAATAATTTTGCATTTTTCTTCATTTATTTTTACATACATATCCTTATTTCTAAAGAAATCTTTTATAGCTGAAGATAAATATCTTAATTTATCTCTAAGCCTAAACATATCATCTTTATTTGATACATTAACTCCATCTAAATAACCACAAGGAATTATTGCTACTTTCGTTTGTTTTTTAGTCTTATATGTATTAGAATATCCCACATTAAATCCTTTTGGTAACTCTTTTATTTCACATACTTTTGATTCTAAATATGCTATTCTTTTTAATCCTAAATTATTTTGAAAAGATAATCTTCCTGAAAATGCTGAACCAATTCTTACTGCATTTAAATGCATATTAGGGTATTTAACGAATGCAGAAGAATTACATATATGAATAATTCCTGTTTCAATTTTGTTTAGTTTTAAAGCTTCTATAACATCTATAAATCTTGTAAATTGCTCTTTTGTATATTTTTCACTAAAGTAACTAATTGAAAAATGTGAAAATGTTCCTTCAATTTTTATGTTTTCTATTTTTGTCAAATTTTCAATAATCTCTTCTTTTTTATTATATACAAAACCATATCTTCCAAAACCTGTATCTATTTTTAAATGCGCTCTTACTTTTTTAGACTTGCTTTTGCCTATTTTTTCAGCTATTTCGATATCTTCTTTTGAACCTATTGTTATAATTATATTATTTTCAATTAAAATTTCTAGCTCTTCTTCTATTGCTGTTGAAGATAGCATTAATATTTCCTCTTTTATTCCTGCTTTTCTAAGTTTTAATGCTTCTTCTACAGTAGAAACAGCAAACATTGATATTCCATTATCAATTAAGAATTGCGTATATTGAATTATATCTAATCCATACCCATTTCCTTTTACAACTGCTATTATTTTTACAGGGTTTCCATTATCATCTTTTCCACTTTTTTGTGCATGCTCTTTTATTTTTTGTATATTATGTCTTAAATCTTCTTTATTTATTACTATTGTGTTCAATTTAATTTCTCCTTAGATTTTTATAGTTACAGTTCAGTCAATACTGTCAACCTAATTGGTTGTTATTGTTTATCTTTAGCTCATTATAAATTAAAAAATGAGAAAAGCGCATTGAAAGTGAGCAAATTAGAAATTCTAATAAATTTTATGGAAAGAGTTCACGTTTTCGTGGGAGCTGCCATAAAATTTATGTAAATTTCTTATGCAGTCTCAGCTTGAAAGAGCATTTTTGAATTTTTTTAATTTATGATGAGCTAGGAATTAAACTAGGTTGACAGCATTGACTAAACTGCAACATCTTTTTATGTTTAAAATTTATTTTTTAAATTTGTTTTTATTTCTCTTAAAGTTCTAAATGCTTTTTCCGCAAATTTATATAATTTGCAAGTTAATGGTTTAAATGGATAGTAAACTTCTCCTATGAATTCTGTAAAAGTTGCTCCAAATCCTTGTTTAAATCTATATAAACCATATTGTGGATGACTTTCATCAACAACTCCAGAAACACCTCTAAAGTCATATACATCATCATGTCTTGCTACTGCCATTTTTATCATTTCCCATTGTAGTAAATAATTTGGCATTAAATTACGATGTTCATTACTACTAGCACCATATAAATACCAAGTTTTATTACCATAAAAAATTGGTATAACTCCTGATATTGGTTTACCTTCATAATAAGCCATTAATATTTTCATATGTTCTTTTCCTAAACAATCGTACATTTTTTCAAAATATTCTAATGGGCGGATAATGAAGCCATCTCTTGCTCCAGTTTCAATCATAATTTTGTGAAAATCTTTTAAATCTTCTTTTGTTCCTTCCTTTATTGTTACTCCTTTTTTGGTTGCTAAACGTATGTTATATCTCCATTTTTGTTTAAATCCTGCCATAATTTCATCTTCAGTTTTACCTTTTATGTCTAATCTAAATACATATCTTGGCTGTATTTCATCTTTAAAATCTTTGGCATCATCTTTTATTTTATAACCTAAATTTGTTACTATTTCTCTAAAAGTTTGGTCTTTGCTTTCTATATCTGGCTCTATTCTTAATACTATTGCTTTATATTTTTTAGCTAATTCTTTTGCACCATCTGTTAATTGCTTCATAACTGCCATATCATGTATATCACATACTGGTCCTCTAGCTGCATACATTATGTTTCCGAAAATAGGCATTTTTCTTACCCAAACACATAATGAACCTATTATTTTTCCATTGTCATCTTCTGCTAAAATTACTTCAGGTTTCCAGTTTGGCTTTTTTACTTCTGCCCATTCTAACGCCTGCTGAAAATTGCAACGTTCATGGTTTTCTAAAAATTCTTTATATTCTTTTATAGATTCTTCTGTATCTACAAATCTCATTTTTTCTATCATTCCTCTCAGTTTATTATTTACACTATACTGGTATTTTACACTAATTTAATAAAATTTACAAGATTATTAATAAACTTCCATTTTTACATTTTTTCCTTTAAATGCAAAAACTATTTTAGTTATATTATTAAATCCTTTTTCCCTTAATGTCGTTTCATATTGTTTTTCTTCTATTTGTTTTTTTGCATTTTCTATTGTTTCTTCAATTGTTTTTTCTTTTTCCTCTTTATATACTTTAAATTCCATTATAAAACTATTTCCATTTTTGTCTTTTGGTTCAAGCATTATATCATATCTTCCCATTCCAGATTCTCTATTTGAATTCACATAGTATGAATCTTTTAAAGCTACTAACATTCCCAATACAAATGCATGATAAAAATTCTCTGCTGTATTTTCTCCCACATCCAAATAGCTAAACATTTGCATTGCCAAAATTTGAAATTTCTCTTTAAATTCTTCTAAATTTA
Source organism: uncultured Clostridium sp. (assembly GCA_946409935.1). Classification (GTDB taxonomy): domain Bacteria; phylum Bacillota; class Clostridia; order TANB77; family CAG-508; genus CAG-269. The sequence continues at coordinate 21,640 of CAMJYG010000036.1, forward strand.
ATGTAATTAAGTCTTTCATTATACTGTTTAGGTCATTTCCTATTACTTTGTTTCTAAACCAATTGTCTATTATTTCAGCAAATAATGATTTTATTTCTAAATTTGGTAATTTTACTTTATATATCTTGTTTACTAAATCCACTACTCCTGTTACTTTTAAATAACCTGTTCCTACTAGCATTCCCCAGATATTATCTTCATTATTTTCTATCCCTGCAATTACTGTTTCCAAATTTACTTTAGCATCTATTTCTTCATCTCTTAATAATCTTTCTATTCTCTCCTTTATTGTACTTGATTTTTTTAATATTAATTTTATTAAATCATTTGAACTTGTATTTACCCAATATGGTACTAATTTTCTGTTTTTCAAATAATTTAATATACTCCATGGATTATATATACCATTCACATTTCCAATTACATAACCATCATACCATTTTTTCATATCTTGTTCATTTTCTTGTACATTATAATCTTCAATTACTTTTTTCATTTCCTCTGTTGTTATTCCAAAATCTCCACTAAATTCTTCATCTAAAACAGTATATACATCAAAATTATTTGCTCCGGCTAAATATACTTTCTTTTGCTACTCTCGATACTCCTGTTAATACTGTTTTTTCTAAATATGAATTATCTTTAAATGTTATTCCATAAAAACTTCTTAAAAATTTAACAGCTTCTTCATAATATCCTTCTACATAAGCAGATTGTAGTGGCACATCATATTCGTCTATTATTAAATATACTGGTTTATCAAATTCTTTATATAGTAATCTTGAAAGTAATTTCACTGCATTTTGCAATTGTATTTTATTTGCTCTAAAGCTTAATATAGTATTAAACATCTCTTTCTCTACATCTTCTAATTTATCACTTTTTAATAAATAGATATGGTCAATAAATAACTCTACAAGCTCTGATTGCAAAGCCATCATCATTTCTTCATTATTATCGCCTCTTACATCTTTTAAAGTTATATATATACATGGATATGCTCCTAGTTTAGCTGTATATTCTTCACCTTGTTCCATTATTTTTAGACCTTCAAATAATGGCTTCGTATCTTTTTTATTGCAATCTAAAAAATATCTTAACATACTCATATTTAATGTTTTTCCAAACCTTCTTGGTCGCGTAATTAAGGCTACATTTGATTGATTATCTAATATGTCTTTTATAAATAAAGATTTATCTATAAAATAATTATCTCTTACCCTTAGCATTTTAAAGTCACTTACACCTATCCCTATACCTTTCATCTACAATTCCTCCTATTTTCGTTTTTATCTATATCCATATTTTACCCCAAAAAAGGAAAAATCACAATAGATTTATTCATTTCTATTGTGATTTTTAATGATTCTATTGATGCACGACTTTGTCAAGTTAGTTGGCAGAGAGCCACTATATAATACACTATCCCCCGTAATTGTATTTACATAAATTTCTTATCTCCGCCGAAATAAAGGGATTTAGGGCCAAGGTCACATATTAAAGTGCTACAAACCAACGAAGACTGGACGGAACGAATAGTAGTTGCTGGCATGACCATTGCGGCTACCGAACGCAAACACACCAGCATCAGCCCCATCGCTATAATCGCCACCGCGTCTGAATACTGGGCTGTCAGAGTAAACGAAGTCAGCGTAGTCTCCATTCCAACTTTTTGTTTCTGCAGTTGCATCTCCTACTTTTGCACCATCATAATTTGAACTTGAATTAGCTGTATTTGTATATAAATCTACATATGTACTATTTCCTGCTGTTACTCCAAATTTTGAATTTTCTTGTCCATTTAAACATCCTGCAACATATTCCCATGAGCCTCCTGCCATATCATATACACCATATACTGTTCCTGTTGTACTTGCTTTTGGTCCATTATTTTTGTTATATTCTGATACTGTACTTGATGATGGTGCTGATGAACTATTATATGTTGTTGAAGCATCTGCCTCACTTCCTGCATATCCTGTTAAAATTGTTGCTCCTGAATTACATCCATAAGGGTTATTCCATATTTTTCCACTATTTGCACTTTGTGGATTAAATACTCCATACTTGCTTTGACTTAATATTGCTACTGCTCCCCATTCGATATTTTTCATCATATGAGAATCTATATTGCTTGAACCTGCAAGTGCTCCTCCTGTTTGTGTCATACTTCTACATACTGTAAACATATTATTAGTTGATATATTTCTCCAACTTTGTATTCCTGGTTTTACCTGAACTTTAAGACTATTACTATCTCCACCTCCGTAGCTTGTAGAAGGTGAACTACTATTTGCTTCGAATTTTGCTACCCAGATTCCATCTATTGGATTTCCATTAAAAGTAAATGCTGGATGTATTGTATATCCGCTATCTGGAGTTGTTGTAGCAGTTGTTATTAATTTTACTTCTATTTGAGTTGCATCTTCAGATGTTGGTACTACATACTCAAATCTTGGTATCCATACCCAATATGCTTCTAATCCATTATTGGTTGTTTTTATATTTGCCCATTGTCCATTATCATAATTATACCATTCTTGAGGTTCTGTAGCTGAAAGAACATCACTATATGTTCCATTGCTTAAAGTCCATGTTACATACTGCATATTAGCTACACTTGGTGTCTCTGGCTCTCCAGGTTGTGGGACTTTATAATAACTACCTAAATTAATTGTTACTGTATTTGGTGTACTATTATCTACTCCTGACAATGTAAATGTAAATGTTACTTCTGTTTCTGTTCCATCTGTATCATAAGTAACTTTTCCATTTGTTAATGTTCCTTTGTCTGCTCCTGTTATTGTACCTTCACTTATACTTACGTCAAAACTTAGTTCTAAAGGTGTTCCACTTTGTGGTTTGTTTGTTGATGTTGTTGTTATTTCCGTTTCTTTGTCTGCTACTGTTGTTACTTTTAAATTATTTTTACTTATAGTTGGTAGCGGTTTTCCTACTACTCCTGTATCACTTATTGTAAATGACTTTCCATCTACTGTTACTGTCATTGGGAATCTTGTTCCTGCTGTTTCTGTTACTCCTCCATATCCAGAAATTTTTGATAAATTAGATACTAATTTATCAGCATCTAGTTCTCCATTTGTGCCATAGCTTCCCATAACTTCTACTTTTACTTTTTCTTCTGTTGCTGCATTTTCTGTTACTTTTTTAGCATTCTGCGCTTGAGATAGTATTCCGGTTGTCCCCCGTTAATGTGGCTATTGTTACTCCTGCTAATATTAATAACACGATTATTGTAATTACTAATGCAATCAAAGTAATACCTTTTGCCCCATTTCTTTGCTTTTTTTGTTTTTTACCATAATTAATAGCACTTTTTGTTTTTAATTTCATTTTGTTCTTTTCCTCCTTCGTTTTTTGTTAAACTTTAGTATATATTTTTTACTATTATCGTTATTTTATACTTAGTGACATTAAATGTCAATACAAATGTAAAAAAAATTATGCCATAATAAACGTGATTGTTACAATTCACAGCTAATGAAGCTTTAAGCACGCGTCAGCAATTACTATATAATTTTTTAGGAGGCACACGAGTGGGAATCACTTGGAGGTGCCCGGAACTTAAACACTTTTTATTCTCTAAATTTTAGCTAACCATTGAAAATGGTTATTTTTTTTGTCAAATTCTCGAGTTTGACACTTTTAAAAGAGTAAAAAGCCTACAATGCAGAAAATGACTG
>CAMJYG010000037.1 GCA_946409935.1 uncultured Clostridium sp.
AAAAAGAAAAAGAAATATTAAAAGCTCAAACAATGAATGAAGGAAAACCAGAAGCTATTGCAGATAAAATAGTACAAGGTAGAATAGGAAAATTCTTTGGAGAAATATGCTTAGTAGAGCAAGCATTTGTTAAAGATCCAAATAAAAAAGTTTCTCAATTATTAAAAGAAAATGATAGCGAAGTTGTAGCTTTCGCAAGATTTGAAAAAGGTGAAGGTATTGAGAAAAAAGAAGAAAACTTTGCAGAAGAGGTTATGAAACAATTACAATAAAATTAATTAATATAATAATAGAGTAGCTATTCTCAGTATAAAATTGGAGAATTATGCTTAAAAAAATAGCAAGTTTCATTGAGACTGCCCAAAAAATTATTATTTTTCGGCAGTCTCGTTTTATCTTGCTATTTTTTTTCTAATATAGTAAAATATATAATAAATATAAGACGCTAGACTATATTTAGAAATATTCATAAAATCTTAGAAAGGAACGATAGTAAATATGAAAAAGTTACCAAAAGGAATAAGTAATTATGAAGAATTAATACAAGATGGATATTATTATGTTGATAAAACAAAATATATTGAAAAATTAGAAAATCTAGATGATAAAAGAATAATGTTTTTAAGACCAAGAAAATTTGGAAAGACATTATTTACAAGCGTTTTAGAAAATTATTATGATAAATTAAAAGACGATAAATTTGAAAAACTTTTTTCAGAAACATATATTGGAAAAAATCCAACAAGTGAAAAAAATAGTTACTGTATTTTAAAATTTAACTTTTCAGGAATAGATACATCTACTGAAGAATCAACCATTAATGGATTTAAAAGAGAAGTATCAACATCAATAGACTTTTTTGCAAAAAAATATAATCTTGATTTTTATACTAATAGACAACAGCAAGCTGAAGATATTTTAGATGATTTAATGAAAGCATTTGGATATCAACGAAAAAAAGATAAAATCTATGTAATAATAGATGAATATGATCATTTTGCGAATGAACTTTTAGGTTTTAATACAGAAAAATTTAGACAATTATTTTCACGAAATGGTAAAATACGTAAATGGTATGAAATATTAAAAAAGGCCACAGAAACAGTCGTATATAGGATTTTTATAACAGGTGTTGCACCAATTACATTAGATAGTTTAACATCTGGATTTAATATTGCAAAAGATATAACAACTGATGAAGATTTTAATGAAATGGTTGGATTTAGTCAAGAAGAATTGATTGATTTAATGAATAAGCAAGAAATATCAAAAGAAAGTCAAAAAAATATATTGCCTATAATGAAAGAGTATTATGATGGATATAGATTTGCAATGTATGGTGAAAATTATCTATATAATTCAAATATGTGTTTAAATTTTCTATCAGATTATATTAGATTAGGAAAAATGCCTAAACAATTAGTAGATGTAAATATTGCAAGTGATTATAGTAAACTTGGTAAAATGCTAGATTTATGTGAAGGGGAAGAAAAAAAGAAAATAATTGAGGATACTGTATCTGGAAGACCAATAGTAAGTACATTAACAGAAAAATTTAATCCTGCAACTCAATTTACTGAAAAAGACTTAATTTCAATGCTATATTATTTAGGATATTTAACAATTACTGGAGAATTTTTGGGAAAACCAGAATTAAAAATACCAAATTTGATAATGAAAGAATTATATACAGATTATTTCTTAAACATATTAAAAAATGATACAAATGTTAAATTAGAAGAAAGCGGTTTAAATACCATATTAGAAGAAATTGCCATAAAAGGAGAAATTAATAATTTAGTATATATTGTAGAAAAATATTTAAAAAATTTGTCGAATAGAGATTTTGTTAGATTTGATGAAAAATATGTAAAGATAATTTTTTATAGTATATTAATGAGCTTAAACTTCTTTAGAGTAAAATCGGAAATGGAGGTAAATAGGCGTTATCCAGATATTTTATTAATACCAAAAGAAGAGCAAGATAAATATTTTGGCGTTATAATTGAATTTAAATATTTAAAAAAAGATGAAGAAAATAACCTAAAAGAAAAACAAGAAGAAGCAAAAAGTCAAATAAAGGAATATGCTGAGTTTGAAGAAATCAAAATGCTACCAAAATTAAGAAAGTATACTGTTTTTGCAGTTGTTGATAAAATTTATGTTGAGGAAATATAGTTGAAAATTGTAACAACCAGTAACCACTTTTTTTCAAATTTTTCTAAAAAACCTTTAAAAAAAACATAAAATGTTATAAAATATAGAAAAATTAGATTTAGGGAGAGGAAAATGAACAAAAAATGGCAAATATACGAAACAGATGATGCAAAAATAGAAGAAATATCAAAAAAATACAATATAAATAAACTATTAGCAACAATTTTAGTAAATAGAAATATTGTAGATGAAAAAGATATAAAACTATTTTTAGAACCAACAAGAGCGGATTTTCATGACCCATTTATGATGATAGATATGAGACCAGCTGTAGATAGAATAAAAAAGGCAATTAAAAATCAAGAAAAAGTTACAATTTATGGTGATTATGACGTAGATGGTATAACTAGTATAACAGTTTTAAAAAGTTTTTTAAAAGATGTTGGTTTAGAAGTAAATTCATATATACCAAACAGACTAGATGAAGGTTATGGTTTAAATAAAGATGCAATAAAAACCATATATGATAATGGTTGTGATTTAATGATAACAGTTGACTGTGGAATATCTGGTGTGGAAGAAATTGATTATGCAAATTCTTTAGGTATAGAAACAATAGTTACAGACCATCATGAGGCTGGAAATAAAATTCCAAATGCAATTGCAGTAGTAGATAATAAAAGAAAAGATAGTAGATATCCATTTAGAGAACTTGCAGGAGTAGGTGTTGTATTTAAATTAATACAAGCCCTTGGAATTGAATTAGGGTTAAAAGAAGAAGCATATTTAAAATATTTAGATATTGTGTGTATAGGCACAATATCAGACATAGTGCCTTTAGTAGACGAAAATAGAGTAATTGCAAAATTAGGACTAATGCTAGTTAGTCAAACAAGAAATATTGGTTTAAGATCAATAATAAACTCATCAGGATATACAAAAATTGACTCAGGAAGTGTATCTTTTGGAATTGCTCCAAGAATAAATGCTTGTGGTAGAATGGGAAAAGCTGAAGAAGCACTAAATTTATTATTATCTAGAAATATTAATGAAGTTAATGAATTAACAAAGCAATTAAATGAACATAATAGAAAAAGACAAGAAACAGAAAAAGATATTTTTGAAAGTGCAATTAAACAAATTAATCAAGAACATTTAGAGGAAAATAATGTAATTATTGTTGGTGGAGAAAATTGGCATCATGGAGTAATACGGAATAGTATCTTCAAAAATTACCGAAATGTTTTTCAAGCCAAGCATATTACTAAGTTTTGAGGAAGATGGAATAGGCAAAGGGTCTGGTAGGAGTATTCCAGGTTTTGATTTACATGAAGCTCTAATGAAATGTGAAGATTCATTAGAAAAATATGGTGGACATAGCATGGCTGTTGGAATATCAGTTAAAAAATCAAAATTTGAAGAATTTAAAAATGAACTTGAAGAAATAGCAAAACAAGCTCACATAGATGAAATAATACCAATTGTAAAAATAGATGCTAAAATAAATTTAAGTGATATAAACAAAGAGATGGTAGAAAGTTTGAAAATGCTAGAACCATTTGGTGAAGCAAATAAAATGCCAATATTCGCATTTAAAAACTTAAAAATCGATTCAATAAGGTCATTATCAGAAGGAAAACACTTAAAATTGACATTAAAAGAAAATAATATTATAGTAAATGCAATAGGATTTAATTTGGGAAATTTAGTAGATGAATACAGAATTGGTGATAAAGTAGATGTAGCAGGAGTCTTAGAAATAAATACTTTTAATGGAGTGGAAAGTTTGCAGATTAATGTAAAAGACATAATGAGAGCTGTTTAACTTTTGGAAATAATTGGAACTTTGACAAATTGATGAAAAAAAAGAAAAACAGCCTCCGCCCCAATTACGGGACGAAAGCTGAGGTTGGTGCGACCAATTCGGCCGCGGGGAAGGATGTTGTGCTTTTTATTGGAATTGTTTCTCGAGTGCATCAAGAAAGTATTGTTTCCTTTCGGAAACATTTCCAACAAAACTTACCTGGATGAAGCCTTCAACCCAAACAGGCCATGCTTCTCTTTCAGAAAAATTCTTAAGAATCCAGGTATGAGCATTCATCCTTATGTTTCCTGGTCCACATATTCTAATGTTATCAGGAGAACAGCCAGGACGAATTTCCAACTGCATTTTTTTCCTCTCCTTTCTATAAGTTATAATATTCATTATACCACACATTTATCGTCATGTCAACAGAAATGGAATAATTTTCCAAATAAAATTTTATAAAACTGTTACAACCTACGGTCAAGGTAATTTCATAAAATTTTACAAAATTGTAGCAAAATAGATTTCAGATACAAATATAGAAAAGTAGAGAAACGTAGGGGCGATTTTAATCGCCCGCCATATGGTAAAAATAAAGGAAAGTGATTTTATGCAAGAAAATGAAGAAATTGCAATACAAGATGTTATACAAAAAAGAAAATCTCACGCAAGAAGAGTAGATAGTAAATTAATACTAAAAGCATATAATTTTGCTAAAAAATATCATGGAGACCAATGCAGACGTTCTGGAGAGCCATATATAATACACCCACTAAATGTAGCATATATATTGGCAGATATTGGGTTAGATGATAGTTCAATTTGTGCTGCGCTTTTGCATGATGTAATTGAAGATACAGAGGCTACAAGTGAAGATTTAATAAAAGAGTTTGGCACAGAAATTGAAGAAATGGTTGAAGGTGTTACAAAACTTAGTAACATTCAATTTGAATCTATAGAAGAGCAACAAGCAGAAGATTACAGAAAAATGTTCCTCGCTATGGGAAAAGATATAAGAGTTATATTAATAAAACTTGCTGATAGATTGCATAATATGAGAACATTAAAATTCTTAAAAAGAGAAAGACAAATTGCAAATGCAAAAGAAACAATGGAATTATATGCACCTTTAGCTAATAGATTAGGTTTATATTCTTTAAAATGGGAATTAGAAGATTTGTCTTTTAAATACCTATATCCAGAGGATTATCATGAATTAGTTGAAGGAATAAACAAAAAAAGAGATGAAAGACTTCAATTTATTGAAAAAATCATGTCAGATATTCGTTTAGAATTAAAAAGACAAAGAATTGATGCAGAAGTTACAGGTAGAGCAAAGCACTTATATAGTATATATAGAAAAATGAAGAGGGACAATAAAACACTAGACCAAATTTATGACTTATTTGCACTTAGAATTTTGGTTAATTCAATAAAAGATTGTTATGCTGCATTAGGTGTAGTTCATGAAATGTATAATCCAATGCCAGGAAGATTTAAGGATTATATAGCTGTTCCAAAACCTAATATGTATCAATCAATCCATACTACACTATTAGGAGACAAGGGAACACCATTTGAAGTACAAATTCGTACTTGGGATATGCATAGAGTCGCAGAATATGGTATCGCAGCGCACTGGGCATATAAAGAAGCAAGTTATTTTGGAAGAAAGCAAGCTGTAAAAGTTGAAGAAGATAAATTAGCATGGCTTAGAGAAACTTTAGAGTGGCAAAAAGATATGCAAGATCCACAAGAATTTTTAAATACTTTAAAAACAGAGTTATTTGAAGATGAAGTATATGTATTTACTCCAAAAGGAGCTATAAAAGTATTACCCAGAGGAGCAACTCCAATTGATTTTGCCTATACTATTCATGCTGAAATAGGTCACCATATGACAGGATGCAAAATAAATAGTAAAATGATGCCTATAATAACAGAATTAAAAACAGGTGATATAGTAGAAATACTAACATCAGATAATTCAAAAGGTCCAAGTAGGGATTGGCTAAAATTTGTAAAAAGTACAAGTGCTAAAAATAAGATTTTGGGCTGGTTTAAAAAGGCTCAGAAATCAGAAAACATTGAAAAAGGAAAAGAACTTATAGAAAAAGAGTTAAAAAGAATTGGTTTTTCACATGAAGATTTATTTAAAAACGAATATTTAGAACAAATGCTAGATAAATACAAATATAAAAATCTAGAAGAAATGTATGCAGCTGTTGGTTTCGGAGCAAATTCAGCTGTAAAAATAATTGCAAGAGTTTTGCAAGAATATAGAAAAGAACACGAAGAAGAAAATATAGAGGAAAAAATAGAACAATTGGCAAAATCTAGAACAAGAAAGCCAAAGCCATCAAATTCTGGTATTATTGTAAAAGGAATAGACAATTGTTTAGTAAAATTATCAAAATGTTGTAATCCACTTCCGGGAGATGAAATTGTAGGATATATTACAAAAGGAAGAGGAGTATCTGTCCATAGAAAAGATTGTGTAAACATTAATGATTTACTTTCAGAAGAAAATAGAATGATAGATGTTGAATGGTATAATGAAGACGAATCTTCATATCAAGTTGATATAGAAATATCTTCAAATGACAGAAATGGATTATTAATGGATATATTAAAAGAAATTGGAACAACAAAAGCAAGAATTTTAGGCGTAAATACAAAAACAACTAAAGATAGAATTGCTATAATAGATATAACACTAGAGGTAGAAAATTTAGATGAACTAAACAAAGTGCAAAAGGTAATTAGAAAAGTGGATAGTGTATACGATGTTAGCAGAAAAAAATAGGGGTTGTTGGAAAATAATTGCGTTTTGGCGGCGTTAAACTTCGATTTTAATTAAATCAACGTACAAATAGTACGCCTCATTAATTAAAATCTCGTTTGCCTAGCCAAAAGCACAATTCTTTTCCAACAATGAAAATAGATGTTTGAAAAATAATTGTGTTTTGGCGTTGCTTGGAAAATAATAGTATTTGTTCGAAGAAAGGAAAAATGTAGAATGATTTTAAAAGAACTAAAGATAGATACATGGATTGGTGATGCAACTAATTGTTATATTATTGTAGATAGTAAATCCAAAGAAGCTATGGTTATTGATGCAGCAGGTGATGTTGATAAAATTGAAGAATTATTAAATATTTTACATGCGAAATTAAAATATATATATTTAACACATTGCCACGCAGACCATATTTTAGGAGTAATGGATTTGAAGAATAGGTGTGGTGGAAAAATCCTAATTCATCGATATGATAGTGAGGGGTTAAATAATCCAGAAGTAAATTTATCTCCATATATAGGAATGGGAGAAATTGAATTAGAAGCAGATTCTAGAATAGATGACAATGACTTATTACATTTAGGAGAATTAGAGTTTAAAGTAATTCATACACCTGGACATACAAAAGGTGGTTCTTGTCTTTATTGTGAAGAAGAAAATTGTTTATTTTCGGGAGATACAATTTTTAGAGGAACATGGGGAAGAACAGACTTGCCAACATCAAGCAGAGAAGATATAATGGATTCAATAGTTAATAAAATAATGAAATTACCAGATGAAACAATTATATATCCTGGTCATGGAATGATGACTATGTTAAAAGATGAAAAGCCTATTTATTTGGAATTGAAACCTAAATTGTTTTAAATAAATAGTATAGTATAATTAATCCAAACAGTTATATAAATAATTTATTTAACTCCTTGGCTCAATACGTAAATGGCAATTTCTATATTGATTTTTTGGCACCCTTCCAAGGACAAGCCTTGAACTCTTTCCAAAAAATCAATTAAGAACTTGCGTATTTACTCCAATCGCATTCGTCATTATATAAATTATTTATATAACTGTTTGGATTACAAAAATTATAAAAATAATAGGAAAGAAGTGATTTTAATGAATAGAGTAGAACCAAGAACTTTGCCAGGTTTTATGGAATTATTGCCAAATGAGCAAATTTTATTTAATCAAATGAAAAACACAATTGAAAATACATATCAAAAATTTGGTTTTTTACCATTAGATACACCTGTAATAGAATTTTCAGAAGTGTTACTTGCAAAAGCAGGTGGAGAAACTGAGAAACAAATATATAGATTTAATAAAGGAGATAATGATTTATCTTTAAGATTTGATTTAACAGTACCACTTTCTAAATATGTTGCAAAAAATTATGGAAATTTAAGTTTTCCTTTTAGAAGATATCAAATAGGCAAAGTATATCGTGCAGAAAAGGCACAAAGAGGAAGATATAGAGAGTTTTATCAATGTGATATAGATATTATTGGTGATGGAGAACTAGACCTAATAAATGATGCAGAGCTTCCAAGTGTAATTTATACTATATTTAAAAACTTAGGATTTGATGATTTTACAATTAGAATAAATAATAGAAAAATATTAAATGGATTATTTGAAAGTTTAGGTCAAAAAGATAATTCAGTTGAAGTATTAAGAATAATAGATAAAATAGATAAAATTGGTAAAGAAGCTGTTAAAGAAGAATTGGGTAAAATTGGAGTTTCGGAAGAAGCTATTAAAAATATAATCAGCTTTATAGAAATAGAAGGAACGTCAACAGAAAAGATAGAAAAATTAAGACAATTAGAAATCAAAAATAAAACCTTTGAAAAGGGTGTAGAAGAATTAGAATATGTAATTAAAAATATAAGATTATTTGGAGTTCCAGAGCAAAATTACAAAGTAGATTTGACAATTGCAAGAGGTTTAGATTACTACACAGGAACAGTTTATGAAACATTTTTAAATGAGTATAGAGAACTGGGAAGTGTATGTTCAGGTGGTAGATACGAAAATTTAGCAGAATATTATATAGATAAAAAATTACCTGGAGTAGGGGTATCAATTGGTTTAACAAGACTATTTTATAAGCTAAACGAGTTAAATTTAATAAAAGCTAATAAAAAATCTATTTCAGATGTTTTAATTATACCTATGGTAGAAGATTTAAATATTCCAATTTATATTGCAACAAATTTAAGAAATAATGGAATTAGAACTGAGATTTACTTAAATAATAAAAAATTAAAGGCTAAGTTTAAATATGCCGATAAATTAGAAATTCCTTATGTTGTTGTAATTGGGGAAGACGAAATAAATGCTAATACTGTAAATTTACGAAATATGAAAACTGGTGAAGAGTTAAAGGTAAGATTAGATGGAGATGAAATTGCAGATTTAATAAAAAATGGGTAAAGGTTGGAAAATAATTTGTTACAATTCACGACCGATTATAAATCCTAAAAGCTTCAAGTTAATATATAATATTTTGTTACAGTTCACAGCTATGCTTTTTATTCTTAAATGTTAATATATAAATGTTTTGAAAATAAATCGAATGCAAATGGAATATTATTAGAAATTCTTTTTTTAATAAAATGAGGGATGTTCATGGAAAAATCTGCAAGATTTTTAACATGAAAGAGGCTCATTTTATTAAATTAGAATTTCTTAAATATGTAATGCAGCCGAGAGTTTTTGAAAAATATTTATATATTAACATTTATATATTAGATTATAATTAGCAGTATATTGTAACAATGCAAAATGGTCGTGAATTTAAATTTAATTTTAAATCTTCATATTATTACCATATCTTTTTATTTTTTTAGTTGTAGTTTTTTCAAACTCTTCTTCACGAATACCAAAACTCTTAATATGTTTGTAATTAGGTAATTTTTTATTTACACTTGCAACAATATCTGAAACAATTTTCCAAATCTCTTCTTTAGTTGGAACAGAGCCTTTTAGATAATCAGTAATAGCTTGAATATCTGGATAAATTTGAGCATTTATATATGTTTCGTCATCATTTTCTTTATTAATTCCTAAAACTAAAGATTCAGAAATAAGAGGGCTATCATTTAAATAATATTCAAGTTCTTCTGGATAAATATTTTTACCATTTTTTGTTACAATAACACTTTTACATCTACCAGTTATATATAAATAGCCATTTTCATCTATCTTCCCTAAATCGCCTGTATGAAACCAACCATCTATAATTGTTTGATTTGTTTTTTCTTCATCCTCATAATATCCAAGCATAACATTAGGACCTTTTACTATAATTTCACCAACCCCTTCAGAATTAGGAGATTCGATTTTATATTCAACATTTGGAATAGGTAATCCACAACTATCATCTTTTTGAAAAAAGTCTGTATTACCAGCAACCAAAGGAGAACATTCAGTTAAACCATAACCTTGAAGAGTATTTAAATTTAAAGCTCTAAAATCTGCTACAACATCTGGGTTTGCAGCTGCAGCTCCAACAATAAATACACGAAGTCTTCCGCCTAAGGTATTCTTTACTTTATTTCTAACAATCTTCTTTAAAATAAAAGGTAAGCTATTAAATGGATTTTCATTGTTTTCTTTTCTATATTTGCTAGGTAAAGTTTTGTTCATATTTTTTACAATATTCTTGTGAACATTTTCTAATAAAAGGGGAACACATAAAATAACAGAAGGGTGGAATTCCTTCATATTTTTAGCAATATAACGTAAACCTTCACAATGAGTAATACTTGCACCACTATAAATAGGAAGCAAAAAACCTATAGTACATTCATAAGTATGATGTAAAGGTAGTACAGAAAAGAATAAATCGCTTCTTCTAACTTTTACAATTCCGTAAATAGATAAAATATTTGAGCAAATATTTCTTTGTGATAAACAAACACCTTTAGCACTTCCGGTAGTTCCAGATGTAAACAAAAGAATTCGTAATTCATCTGGATTAATTTCAATATTATCAAAATCAGTTTTACCTTTTAAATATAAATCTTTTCCAGATTCTAATAAAATGTCAAAAAAGTTTTCTGACTTATCATTTTCAAAATCCACAAATAATGTTTCTTTATTCTCTAATATTGATTTATTTTCTAGTATAGAGGTTAAGCTTTTGGTATCACCTAAAATACAGACTGTTTTTGAAACATTCATAAAATTAATAACATCATTTGTGTGTAATTCCTTATCAATAGGAACAACAATACCTACAATGCTTGCAGCAAGATAAGAAACACACCATTTATAACTATTTTTACCGATAACAGCAATTCTCTTATTTAAAAAACCATTTTCGATAAGGCTTGTCCCTAAATATATAACATCATTTTTGAATTGCTCATAATTAATAGAATATATATTTCCATTTTTATCTTTTAATTTAAAAGCAGTTCTAGAACGATAAATATTTGCTGAACGATACAACATTTGCTTAAAATTTGTAACTTCTTCTGTTTTATGATATTTCTTTTTTAATTGTTCTGCTATTGTTAAATTTTCCTTCATTTTTACTACCATACCCTTCTCAAGGAACAAAAATGGTTGGGAAAGAATTCTAATTATTTTTCAACCTTACATCCCTTAATATATTTAGTTAAAATTATAATACAAATTTTTCCAAATAACAAGCATTTATTTATATCTATAAAAGATAAAGTTACAATCTTTATTTAAAGTCAAACTACCATCATAAATAGAATTAATTCCATTATCAAGAGGGATATCTATATAAACTGTACATTTAAATTCTTCATCCATATTATTAGTAATGTAAACATCAAAAGATAAACTACAATTAATAGATTCTAGAGAAACATTACATTTTTTTAAAAGAGAGCCATCATATACAATAGGCGAAGATGTATTGGTAATAGTATAATCAGACTTGATATTACTGTTTACATAACTTAAAGTAATCGGATTTGCCAAATTGTTATAAAGAGTTGGTGTTTCTAAATTTGCATTATCTTCAGCTGTAATAATAAAGTCTAGATTATCATTGATTAGGTTTTCCTCTGAAAAATCACTTTTTGCAAATTGATTTAATCCTTTAAAATATAAATGTGGTTCACCTAAAATAGGGGTTTTATTAAATTTTATGTTTGTTATATTTACTTTTTTAAAAGTATTTTTATATGTTTTTTCAGAATCTTCAGCATTAATAAAAATTGCCATATCAGTATATTGATATAGGTTTTCTAATGTAAAGTTTGTATTAGAGCCTGTCTTATTTTTTGCATCACAATTACTAAAAAAAACAATCTTATTAATTTTAAATACAATATTTTCATTTTTTTCAGCAAAAGGAATTAAATCATTTACAAATTGATTTTTAGATGTATATTTCTTATATATAAAGTACACTAAAATACATACTAGTATAGTTAAAAAAATTGTTATTATGGTTAAAATCTTTTTTCTTTTGTCCATGTTTTTAAATACCTTTCATAGAAAAATTTTAATATATAAAATATATTAATATAAATATCAAAGAAAATCAATAGTTACTAAATTTTCCTTGCCAAAATTGGTTACAGTTCAGTAACACTATATCTAGAAGTCCACGTTAAGCAGGACAACATAACTTTAGGCTACTGAACTGTAACCAAAATTGTAATTATTTTCAAACTTTTTAAATTGACAAAAAAATATAAAAAATGTAAAATAATAATAGATGATAGCGAAAGAAAAAGGGGAATAGTAGTAAAAATGAGGAAAATGGCAAAAAAAATTATTATAATTTGTGCTTTCTTTATAAGTATATTAATAATAGTGGAAATTTATACCAAATATTTATCAAACAAAAATGTATATGCAAAAGAAAGCGAACATAAAATAAATGAAATAAAAATTAGTAATGCAGACGTTATAGATATAGAAAAAATTATTAATTTAAATAAAAATGAAGCACAAAAAGAAGAATATATTACAGAAGAAGTTGAACTTGAATACATAACTAAATATCAAAATAATGCATCATTACCAAAAGGAAAAATACAGGTATTACAAGAAGGAAGACAAGGAAAACAACAAATTGTTAAGAAAAAAATATATTTAAATAATGAATTGATTTCAGAAGAACAAATATCAAGTAAAGTTACAAAAGCAGCAATAAACAAAATTGTAGAAGTTGGTACTGCAAAATATTCAAGTAACTATAAAGTAAAAGTTGGAGAAACGGTATATGTTACTTCAGATAGAGTTTCAGTTAGAGTAGAGCCGAATGAAAATTCTAAAAAGATAACTACATTGTTCAAAGATAATGAAATGAAAGTAACAGAAATAAATGGGGATTGGTATAAAATTCTATCAAATGGAACAATAGGCTTTGTGAAATCAGAATGTACTACATATATAAAACCAAATAGTAAATATGAGGAAGAAGATACTTCAGGAGAAGCAAAAAGTAAATCTCAGTTAATGGCAAATTTAGATTTTAATATGTCTTTAAATAAACCAAGTGGATTAACATTAGAACAATTTAAAAAGATATTAGAAGATGATAGAGATACAAATAAAGTATTACAAAATAATGCACAATATTTTTACTATATAGAAAAGCAATATAATGTAAATGGTGTTTTTGTTGCTAGTGTTGCTATACATGAAAGTGCATGGGGAACTTCAAAAATTGCTAGAGATAAAAATAATTTATTTGGATATGGTGCTTATGATTCAAACCCATATAATGGAGCATATAGCTTTTCAGATTATTCGGAATGTATAGATTTAATTGCAAGAGTATTTGTTAAATATTATTTAAATCCTCAGGGAACCAGTATATATGGAGGGGAGAAAGCAGAAGGAACACATTATAATGGACCAACTTTAAGTGGAGTAAATACAAAGTATGCGACAGATAAAAATTGGGCTAATGCAGTATATGCGCATATGAAATATTTATATAATAAATTGTAAAAAATTCTTGCTATTTTTTTCAATTTATTGTATGATATAAAGGTATAGTGATTATAAGGAATATTTTGCCAAAAACAAGACTTATGAAAGGGGCATGGTTAAATGAAAAAAAGTATAATAGTTGTAACAATATTAATGCTAATAATTGTAACATTTTTTGTATCAAACACAGTATATGCTGAAGAACATAGAGCAATTGATGAAAGAACAGAAAGTAAAATAGTAGAATTAAAGGAAAATGCTACTAATTCGATGGAAGACTATAAAGAAAAATATCGGTTCAGATGTATATGGAACAGTAGCTTATATTTTAAATATAGTGCGTATTTATAGTATACCATTATGTTTTTTGGGAATTGCGATAGGTGCTATACACCAATATGTTATAGGTGTTAGAAAATTAGATACATTAGAAAAGGGTATGGCGTTAATTGTAACATTTGTAACAATTTTAATTATATGCCAAATATTACCACTTGCATTTGCAGTGTTTGTAAAATTTGGAAGGGGGTAACCAATGAAAGTCCTATTTGCTGTAAGTAATGAAGAAATATCAGAATCAATTATAAAAAAATATCAAAAAATATATAAACAAATAATATCATATAAAAATGTTTATTACTTTAATGCAATATTGAAAGAATTACAAAAAGATAAAACTTATGATAGAATTGTAATAAGTGAAGATTTAGAAGCCTTTACGCACACACAATATGAACAAATAGATAAATTTATTTTTGAAAAGTTAGATAGTATAAGCGATGAAGCTTCTAATGTAATGGGAAATGATACACCAATTATACTTATTTGTTCAGATAGAAGAACAAAATCTGAACAAATGTTAGTTAAACTATTTGGAATTGGAATATACAATGCAATTATAGGAAATGATAGAAGTGTTGATGAGGTATGTAATTTAATTAACAGACCACGTACAAAAAAAGATGCAAAAATATATTATAAGATAGATTCAGAAGATGTTAATTATCAAGCTGAAAATGAAAATGATGTTAGTGAGATGGAAATACAAAATATTTTAGCTCATTATAAACGACTTGGAAAAAATGAAGAAAAATATGTGGAAAGCTTTAATAACATAGCTGCACAATATAATGATACGCAATTAAGAATTATTTCAAAATTTTTACCATTAAATGTACGAGCTGTATTAGAAGAACAATCACCTAAATATCAACAAATAATGTCTTTTAATAATAAAGTTTCAAACGAATTGCGTGTAAAAGAAACTAAAAAGCAAGATGAAGGACCTAGTCAAATATTATTAAAAACCAACAATAGGGAGAAAATAATGACTAAGCCTGTTGTTATACCATCTGCGGTTAATATGAGTGGAGTAAAAAAATTATCAAAACCGAAAAAAGAAACACCTCAAGTAGACGTGGATCTTAAAAAGAATTATATTCCAGAAGATGAGGAAACAAAGATACAAGAAGAATTTGTAGAAAACGTTGAAACTCAAGAAAAAGAAGAAACAATGATTAATAGTAATTTTGTTCCTGAACAAGAAAATATTGTTGAACCAGTGAAAAGAGGAAGAGGTAGACCTAGAAAAAATGTTCCTCAACAACAATTAGAAGCAGAAACACCAGTAAAAAGAGGAAGAGGAAGACCAAAAAAAATACAAGAGGAACAAGCTGATATATTACCAGGTCTATATGATTATGATGAAAATAATATGCAACAAGAAAATGTTTTACCTGGTTTTGAAATGAATGAACAAGAAGGTCAAAATAAAATACAAGAAGAACAATATGATATATTGCCAGGTTTAAATGACTTTGAGGAAGAGAATAAACAAAAAGAAACTATTTTGCCAGGTTTTGAGAATAATAACGAAGAAGAAACTATCTTACCAGGATTTGAAAATAATTATAGTGATGAAAATACAGTTTTGCCTGGATTTGAAGAAAATAGTGAATTAAATATTTACAAAAATCAATATAATAAGGCAGAAGAAACTGCTACATTACCAGGTTTGGAAAGCGAAAATCCAGAAATGGATGAAAATGTTTTATTACCAGGATTTCAAGAAAACAAAAATGTAGATAATAATGAATTAAATAATCAAATGTATAAATATGACAGTTCCAATAAAGAATATACAAGTTTGGAAAATACAAATCAAGATTACGAAAGTACATTAGATTTATCAAGTTTATTAACACCAGGTAAAAAAGTAGTTACATTTTTAGGAACAAGTAAAAATGGTACATCTTTTATTGTAAACAATCTTGCAGAGTTATTGTCTTCAATGGGGGTTAACACTGCAATATTAGATACAACAAAAAATAGAAATTCATATTATATTTATACTAAAAATGAGGAAAATTTAAGGGAAACAGCATCAATAAGTATTCAAGGATTAATTCAAGGTGTTACAAGAGGAATACAAGTAAATAGAAATTTGACAGTTTATACTTCATTACCAAATGAAGATGAACCAATAAAAAATGTCGATAAAGTATTAGAAACTTTAATTAAAAATTATTCATTGGTATTGATAGATACAGATTTTAATACGCCAAAAGAATATTTTAAATATTCACAAGAAACTTATTTGGTACAGACAATGGATATATTGACTATTCAACCTCTTACAGCATTTTTAAGAGAATTAAAATCAAAAAATATTTTAGATGAAAATAAATTAAGAATAGTATTAAATAAATATGTAAAAATAAGAGGAATAAAAGAAGAAACAATAATAGGTGGAATGGCATTTTATAATGACCCCGCAATGTCTTTTATGACAGAGTTATTTAATAGAGATAAAATAAAATATGTAACAATACCATTTGAAGATGAAACATATATAAGGTATCTTGAAGGAGTAATTCAATGCGAAATCTCATTAAAAGGATATTCTAAAGGATTTATGCAAACATTAAAAGCACTTGGAAATATGGTCTATAGTGTAGCACCAAAAAATAATGGGAAATCATCATATAATCCACCATCAGTAGGAAGTTCAAATTTTTCGCCTAACATGAATGATACTTTAGATAAAATGAAAAAAAGCTTTTAAAAACGTTACAAAATACAGTAATTATGCTATCAAAAGAGGAGGGAAACAATCGTGATTATAATATCTGTAGTAGTTATTTTAGTCATAATAGTAATAGGATTAATAATATACAATGTTTCAATACATCAAAAAATACAAAAATTTAAGAACATGAATCAAAAAATAACAAATCTATATGTTGTACAAGACTTCATGAATGCTATAGGGGAAACCTCAACAGTAGACCAAAAAATACAAAAAATTAATGATATTTTAATAGAAAGATATGAAATAAAATATTCAACAATTGTTGTATTTGATGGAGCACAGTATCAAATTAAAGCGTCAAATGTAGATAAAAAGCATTGGGATACTTTAAAAGGATTACAAGAAGTGGACATGTTTAAAGATAGTATTCAATCTGCAACACCTAAATATGTAACAGTTAATAATGAAGGAGAAAGACTTCCTTATCAAGAAATGGAATTCGGAAGATCAAAATCTGCAATATTTTTCCCTCTTTATATAGACAATGTTTATATAGGATATTGGATAATAGAAAGTGGAACACCACATGATTTTGATAATGTAGACACAACTGTATTAGAAGTAATAAAGGAAAATATAGTTTCTGTTCTAAAAACTGTAGTGCATCAAAAAACTTTGGAATCTATAGTTAGAAAAGATTTATTTACTGGATTATATTCTGAAGAGTATTTATATGGCGAAGGAAAGAAAATAATAGACCAATACACAATATCAACAATATGTATGTTTAAAATTATAAATATTCAAGAAATAAATACACAATTTAGTAGAGAGTTGGGAAATAAAGTTATAACAAAAATTAGCGAATATGTTGAAGAAAATATCTCTAGTGAATATGTTTTTGTAAGATATATGGGACCTAAATTTGTTATTGCATTTTCTGGAATTGAAATAGAAAGTGTTGCCGATTTCTTAAATGGAATAAAAGAAGGAATAGAATCTATGCAAATAGAGTTGACAGAAGAGGAAATACAAGAGTTAGGATATGACATAAAAAATAAAAAATCTAAAACAGAAATAAAGCAAATTGCTACTCCAAAGGCAAACTTTGTTATATCATCTTATTACAAAGGTACAGGTCTTGAAGAGGTTTTGAAGAAACTAGAAGAATATTTAGATAATGCCGATGTAAATGAAAGCGAAATAACAAATATATAAATGGGTTATATGTTTGAAAAAGAATTACACTTTTGGCTATGTCAAGCTTTAATTCTTTTTCAAACTGGTATAGACCTTTAGAAAGAAAGGATTTTAAGGATGGAATTTGATAAAACAATGCATTTTAAAGTTGAAAGAGAAGAAAATGAAAAATGCCAAGAGATACTAAAAGATGTATATAAAGCTTTAGTAGAAAAAGGGTATAACCCAATAAACCAAATTGTTGGATATATTCTATCAGGTGATCCAACTTATATTACAAGCCATAATGATGCTAGGAACAAAATTAGAACAATAGAAAGAGACGAATTATTAGAAAATATGGTAAAAAAATATATAGGATTAGAAGAGTAATATGAGAATTTTAGGAATTGATTATGGTGAAGCTAGAGTAGGAACAGCTATAACAGATTCACTTAATATTACGGTACAAGGACTTAAAACAATACAAAGAAATAATTCAGATAAAATTGTTTTAAGAGAAATTGATTCTATATTAGAACAATATGAAGTGGATACAATTGTTGTTGGAATGCCATTAAATATGAATGGTACAATTTCCGAAAGAGCGAAAATAACAGAGCAGTTTGTACACAAATTAAAATGTAAATATAATAAAATGAAGATTGAGACAATAGATGAAAGACTAACAACAGTTGAAGCACATAAGACTATGAATTTTTTAGATATTAATAAGAATAAAAAGAAAAATATAGTAGATACTATATCTGCTGTATATATTTTAGAAACTTATTTAAATAAATTAAAAAATTCATTGAAAAAAAATTAAAAATAGGTTATTATATTAACAAAGTTATTATTATAAAAAAATAGTAACAAAAAATGAAGGAGAAGAAGTTTGAAAAATAATTATAATTTTGGCTATGTCAAATTTAATTCTTTTCAAGACTGATTTTAACCTTAGTAAAGAAAGGAATGAGTTTAAAAATGGAAGAAAATTTTGAGGGAGAAGAATTAGACAACATAGTTATACTAAATGATGAGGATGGGAATGAAGTAAAATTTGAATTTTTAGATTTAGTAGAATTAGATGATGAAGAATATGTAGTATTATTGCCTGTTACAGAAGAAGGAGAAGAAGATGAAGGTGAAGTAGTAATACTTAAAATTGAAGACACAGATGATGATTCTGAAGAAGAATCTTATGTTGGTGTTGAAGATGAAGAAATTCTAAATAAGGTATTTGATATTTTTAAAGAAAAATTTAAAGATGATTTTGATTTTGTGGATTAATTATAAAAAATAATATAGCAATAAATTTATATTAATTAGTTTATTAAAATGAAAATGTTAATTTTAGTTTTTAAAACTTAAATAATAATTTAGCTGGCGGAATTTTTTCCGCCTTAACTTTTAGCTGAATGCGTTATAGGAGGTAAACAAATGAAAAATTTATCAACATGGTTATTAGTTATGTTTATGATAATGTTTTGGGTATTTAGAATAGTAGTCGCTTTTGCATTTGAGATAAATATGGACTTAGGAGGAATAGTACCAATAAACCAAACAATGGAAATAATTTTACTATTTGTTGTTTTATTATGCTTAATTTTTATCGTAAAAAGAAAAATTATAGGCGCTTTAATATATTTATTAGCATACGGAATGTATTTTGGTGCTACTGTAATTGATGGTGTAAAATCATTATTTGATATAACTAATGAAGTTTCAAACCCAATGTATTATTTAAATACATTTATTGCTCTAATAGGAATTATACTACCAATATGTGTTTTATTTGATTTATTATTAGATAAAAATAGAAAAGCAAATCCTAAAGATGGGAAAACAGATTGGTTTTATAATAATAAGGATTATGATAGAAATTTAGATGATAGAGCTGATAAAAATAATTATAGAACTATGTAACTAAAAAGCAGGTAGTTATTTTTAAGCTACTTGCTTTTTTATACTACAATAGGAAAGTCATACTGACTTTTCTATTGTAGAACAGGCTACGCCTAGGTTTGCACAGAAATTTTCTGACGAAAATTTCGCGCTAGAACAAATTTACGGAAAGCTTAACTATTTATAATTTGTTGCTAATTAAGATTTATAGTTTAAAATAACATACTACAAATTTATTAGCTTTCCGATTTGTTCAATAGGAAAGGACATTTTTATTTAAGAGTGGCTACCTAACTTAAATTAAAAAGATTAAATTGGAATTTCAACTAAGAGATTATTTTAACAAAGAAAGGATTTGATTGTAATATGACAAAAGAAGAATCATTATACCAGGTAAAACTTATTTTAGATTGTTTATCAGATGAAGAATATTTTAAAATTCCAGGGGATGTAATTACATATATAGAACAGAATATGAAATATAGTGATGAAATTAGTATTAATCCAGATATTCCATTAGAAAAACAGAATATCGATGAAAAAACTTATGATTTTCTAGAAAAGATAATAAAAGAAATTAATATTAATGAAACTAATAATAGTATTAAGAAAAATGAAAATAGTTTTAAAGATCTTGAAAAAAATGAGCTAATTGAAATATTAAATAAGTATGTTGAAGAAAATAAAAAAATTCCTAAAGCTAAGGAATTGATAAAAGAATATACATTAGCTATAGAAGAAAAGAACACACAAATAGAAAATTTAAAAAGTGTAAATCAAGAGCTATATACAAGCATAAAAAAATGTCCAAAACTGATTAGAAGGTTGTTTTTTAAAAATTTTTCAGATTATTTATTAAATTAATAAGGAGTATAAGTATGAGAATAAGTGGAAAAAATTATTTAGTATTAGAAAGAAACGAAGTTGATGAAATTATTAAAAATGGTGGAAAACTTGTAGTTCCAAATGGTGTAACAGAATTAAATGGTATAAAAATAGAAGATGAAGAAAAAGAAGATTTATATAATGATAGTCTACCTTACAGTTTTAAAGAGCTACTATTTGATGGAAAAATTCAACATTTTCAAGAAAAAAATCCATTTTCATTTATAAAAAGTATCGAATTACCTGATTCCTTAATTGTGCTTGGAAAAGAGGCTTTTGCGTACTTAAGCGGATTAAAAAGTGTATATCTTCCAGAAAAAATAATAGAAATACCTGAAGCGTGCTTTGCAAATTGTATAGAGCTTGAAAATATTTTTATTCCTAATTGTGTAAAAAGAATAAATAAAGAAGCATTCGCAGGCTGTGATAAGCTTAAATATTTGATTTTACCTAATATGTTACAAGAAATGGGGGTGAATATTATTGTTGGTAAAAGCTTGGATTATATGTATATTCCTAAAGATATTAGGAGTTTTAAAATTAATTATACGTATAATTCTTTCGAAAGAGTAAACATAAGAGATTTAATGTTTTCTAAAAAAAATGAAGGAATATATGATTTGTTTGGTGTAAAGAAAGGTAAAATTTCAGTAGGTGAAAATACAAAATTTGATTTACCGAGTTCTCATTTGGAAGTTAGAAAAGTTAGAAAAAATAATGAAAATAATAGTGTGATAAGAAGAGCAGAAATTAAAGAGGAAATTGAAGAACCCATGACAAGAACAGTTTTAAACAAGGAGGATATTCCAAATAGAAATCAATTGGAGAGAATTGTTATTAACGGCGTAGATGGAATAGGTGAATTTGCATTTGCACAATGTAAAAATTTAAAAGAGGTTATAGTTGAAGAAGGAGTTAAATTAGTAGATATAGGAGCATTTGCAGAGTGCCCTAATTTAGAGGTTATAGTTTTACCAAAAAGTTTGGAATGTATTGCGAGTTATGCATTTCACCATTGTGAAAAATTAAAAAATGTATATATTTATTCAAATTTAAGTAGAATTGGAGATAGAGCATTTGAAAATTGCTATGAAATTGAAAGTATTAATTTAAACGGTTGCAAAGAAATAGGAATAGGAGCATTTAGTGGTTGTAAAAAATTAGAAAATGTACATTTTGAAAAAGGCCTAGGAACAATAAGAGAAGAAGCTTTTCAAGGTTGTGAAACACTTAAAAGTGTAATATTGCCAAACGGAGTAAAAGGTATTGGAAAAAGTTCATTTGAAAATTGTCCATCTTTAACAATAATATCTATACCTGAAGGAGTAGAAACAATAGGAGATAGAGCATTTAAAAATAGTTGCTTAGGTATAAAAGAAAAAGAACATGAAGAAGATAATAATAAAATAGTTGTAAATATTCCTAAAACTGTTAAAGAAATTGGAGAATCTTCATTTGAAGGATGTACAGGAATAAATAATATATCAATAGATCAAGAGAGTAAATTAGTGGATATTCCTAAAAGTGCATTTTCTAATTGTAAAAATATGGATAGATTAACATTACCAAAAGAAGTAAAAACTATAGGAGAAGATGCTTTTAAAGGATGTTCAAAATTAACAAGCGTATTTTTACCAGATAAATTTAAAAAAATGGATAAGGGAGCATTTGAGGATTGTGGAAATTTAAGAATAATTTACGCTAGAAATCCATTTGAACGTGAAGAAAATAGTTTTGATGCGAATTTTACTAAGGTTGAAAATTTAAGAGAGCCTAATTATATAAATATTGATAATAATCGATTTACTGTCATTACATCTCCATCCTCATCTCCTAAAAGAGAAAATAGGGGAAAGTTTAGTTTTAATACAATAATTGATGCCATAAAGGGGAATAAAAGAGAAAGATAAAAAAGTTGTAAATTAGGAGGATAATAAAATGATGAATAGTCATGAAAAAAGAGCAAGAGAATTAAAAGAAAATGGAAATAATTGTTCTACATCTTTGCATAATGCGTTTTCAGAAGATATAAAACTAAGTGATGAATATCCTGCACCAAGGAGTATAGAAGGAAAATGTGGTGCATTATTGACAGCTCAAAAAATATTAAAAGAAAAAGGACATGAAGATAAAATAGAAGAATTTGAAAAAGAATTTATAAAACGTTTTGGATATTCTAAATGTAAGGAATTGATGTCAAGTGAACGTAGATGCAATGATTATGTTGGAGAATGTGCTAGAATTATTGATGAAATATTGAATAAGAATTAATCAAAATGAAAGAAAATAAAACTAATATTAACTGGGATATAATGTTATAAAGACAACTTTTTAAAAACACTGATAATAGTGGATTTTGACAGAAATATATCTAAATATTTAACATATATGCCATCAAAAGAAGAATTAATAAAGATAATAAAAGATGAAAAAGAACTTTATGAATTAGCTCAAGAGAATGAGAAAGAATAGAATTAAGGAAAAAGGATATAATAAATCAAACAGGCGATTTTGAACAATTAAAATCAAAGAAAATAGATGAAAAAGGTGAAGAAAATGAACGATAATAAAAGTTGTGCAAGTACAAGTATCAACTGGTATAATCCGACTTATGGAAAACTTTTATAAATAAAATATATATTTAATAGAACAGGAGGTAATAAATGAAGAAAATTGGTGACAAAGAAAATTATAATAATAGTATTTTTGAGAATATAAAAAATATTGATGAGTATGGAGATGAATATTGGCTTGCTCGAGATTTACAAAAAGTTTTAGAATACAAAGACTGGAGAAACTTTCAAAAAGTAATAGATAAAGCTGTATTATCCGCCAAAAATAGTGTTTCAGATAAAGAAGATTGGGTTGTTGAAGTCAACAAGCCAATAAAAACTGGAAAAGGCAAAGAAGAATTTATTAAAGATTATAAATTATCAAGGTACATATGTTATTTAATAGTTCAAAATGCTGATCCAAGTAAAGAAGTTGTTGCATTGGGACAAACCTATTTTGCAATTCAAACTAGAAAACAAGAAATAACAGAACAAGAATATGATTCCTTATCAGATGATGAAAAAAGATTCTATCAAAGAAAATTAACTAAACAAGGTAATTATACTCTTCAAAAAGTTGCATCATCTGCAGGTGTTAAATAATGAATGAAGAGCAATTAGAATTATGGAAAAATTTAAAAGAAGGTAATACACTTGGAGAAGTACAGGAGTATATAAGGAAAGTAATTGAAATAAGAGGTTTTTCAAATCAAAGCATAGAACAAGCAATGTTATTATTGACGGAAGAAATAGGTGAACTTGCTAAAGCTATTAGGAAAGAAAAAACAACAATGTCAATTGACAATAATAAAATTAGAAATTATGATACAATTGAAAGTGAAGTTGCTGATGTTTTCATTGTGTTATGTACAATATGTAATAAATTAGATATAGATTTGTTTTCCTCTTTAAAAGATAAAGAAAAAGAAAATATAGAGAGAAAATGGAAAAAATAATATTCAATTAATAAAGGAAGTGATTTTATGAGTAATGAAGAAAAAAGTTTTTCTAAGACTTCGATTAACTGGGCGAGACGGAATTTAGCAAAACTAACCTCAAACCTGCATAAAATAAGCATTTTTGCAATTAGACTTTTTGCATATTTTGATAAAAAATGAGAAAAAAATTAAAAATTTAATAGGTTTATGATGAGTGAGATATAAAAATCTGACTCTTTTTTTTATGTCAAAAATTAAGGAGGAATGAAAATGGAAAGAGAAGATGCAATAAAATATTTAGATGAATTACAACAAGGAGAATTTTTAACAGTTAATATTCCACTTATAGCAGACCAGAAAATACAGGTTACTGCAATGTATGTGGGAAAAGACAAAGAAGGAAGATATAACTTTATTGATAGTGGTAATTTTATATTATCTAAAGAGTTTTTGGAAAAAGGAAATATCTCAATAGATAAAGAATATAACGGAGATGTTGCAACAGATATTTATGCTAAGTTTAAAAGAGAGCAGGAAAGAAAAAACAAACAAAAAAAGTATAATAGAGATTACAGATAAAGAAATGGAAGTGATTATATATGGAAAGAAAAGAAATATCTGAACAAATTGGAGAATTAAATTTAAAAATATATTCTGCAAATAAAGAACTAGAAGAAATGGAACTTAATATAAAAAGAAAAAAGATAGAGATTAGAAAATATAAAAATGAAGTTTCAGGATTACAATTAATGTTGGAAGAAATTGATATTGAAAGATGGAAAGAAAAGAAAAATGAAAAACAAGAAATAAAAAGAAAAAATATAGTAGAAAAAAATTTAAAAGAAGAAACGAACAGCGATTATTATTCACAAGAAAAGAAATTTAATACTTTAGAAAATTCATATATAGATTATGTGGCAAGAAATGTTGTACCATATAATGATTGAACATAAGGGCGAGTTGATGAAAATAAGTAGTCAATTCGCCTTTTTTGCTTTTTAGAGCAATTTACATAGCCTTTATATGAACTTATAAGGGCGAACTTAAAAGAAAGGAGGAAAACCAAATGTCAGAATGCAAAGTAAT
>CAMJYG010000038.1 GCA_946409935.1 uncultured Clostridium sp.
TATTTAGGAATAATCATAAATTCTGCAATACTATGTCCATCTTCATTCTTTTGCATATATTGATTAACCATAGCAAATCCAAGTAGTTTATTAGAATCTTGTTCTTTAATAAAATATGCCTCTCTATTTTCATCCTTAAAATAATTATCAAACCATTTATATTCAAATATAGCCTCAGAATTCATTTCGTTTAAATCTGTCAAACTTTCTTCAAATAACGAATATTGCAATAATCTATATAAAATATCTTTATCTTCAATTTTTACTCGTTCTAGTTTATATTGTATCATATTTGTTAATCTCCTTATTGTTTTATCTTACTATATCACTTTTATCTAATTCTTTTGGTTGAGTTTTAGCATCCCCCTGATTTTTTGGTAATATCAAATCTTTAACTTCGGATATTGCATCTCCAATATAAGTATCTCTATAAAATCCATTTAATTTAGCTTTTTTATCAATAGATAATTCAAAGCAACTGTTTGCCTTATCGAATTCGTCATTTTTTATACATTA
The DNA here is from genome assembly GCA_946409935.1 of uncultured Clostridium sp. Lineage (GTDB taxonomy): Bacteria > Bacillota > Clostridia > TANB77 > CAG-508 > CAG-269. The sequence continues at coordinate 517 of CAMJYG010000038.1, forward strand.
AAAGATACTAACTTATTTTTCTTTACTTTTTATCAAATTTATTAAAATGTGCTGAATATATTTGAGCCAACATATATCTTGAATCTTTCTTTCTATCTCTGGAGTCACATTTCTAGTTGTTCTTTCTACAAACATCTTACATAGTTCTAAATCACCAATAGACTCTACCAATTCTTGATATTGTGTTTTAGGAGCATTCAATAATTGTTTATTATCTTTTTTACCAAATATTCTTTTGAAAAAATCTACTATTTTCAAATCACATTTCTCCCTTATTATTTGACTATTTTATTCCTATTTTCATTTTATAAGAAAACAAAGCATTTAAACTTTTTCCTTCAAATATTTCATCTAATATATTATCTAAATTTTCTAATATTTCAATAACAGGTGTATAATTATTTCTAATTGCTTTTTGTATATTACTTTTACTTAATATAAATTTTTTAAATCTTTCTTTATCATACTCAAATTCAACATCAAAACATATCTCTCTGCAAAATTCAAATTCATTGCTATTAATAAGATTATTTAAGTGTTGACTTTGTGGATATATAATTGTATCTTCTTCTTTTTCAAGATTCATTGTTAATTTACGCAAATTTTTATTTAATTTTTCTAATCTTAAATCAATTACAGGTAGCCAATCTGCATCTATTACAGCAAATACTCCACCTTTTTTCAGTATTCTACTTATTTCAGAAATTGTTGAAGTTGGCTCCATCCAGTGAAATGCCTGTGAACATATTACTATATCTGCAATATTACTATCTAATCCTGTATTGTTACCCAAACCTTCTTGAAACTTCAATTTTTCATTTTCTTTTTCTTTTGCTTTATTTAACATATCTTTTGAAGGCTCAATTCCAATTACTTTTTCGGCAAAATTAGTACACACTTCAGTAGAATTTCCAGTACCACAACCTATATCAACAATTAAATCTATATTGCCATTTATGTATTTCTTTATAATTTCAATTGCTTTTTGTGGTAGTCTTGGTCTTCCTTCATCATATAAGTCTGCAAAACCTAAAAACCTTTCATATCCTTTTTCCATTAAAATCAGTCCTTCCCATTAACACTTAATCCTCAATCATATCTAACATTCTAATATGAAATCCATTTTCTTTATAAAACTTTATTGCACTTTCATTGTAACCAAATACAGCTATCATTATCTTCTCACAACCATTAGTTTTTAGATGCTCTTTCATTTTTAGCAGTAATTCTTTTCCTATGCCTTTTCCTCTATATTCTTTATCTACAACCAACTCTGTAATTCTTCCTCGTTTTGGTGCTTTAAAATCGTATCTAATTGTGGCATCATTATTTATAATTCCTATTATTAAGCCAACTATTTTTTCATTATCTTTATATAAAAATATTTTACCATTACATTTTTCTACTTCTTCTAATGTTTTTTCAAAATACTTATCTCTATATCCTTCTCCAACTATGTTATATCCTTCTATGTCCATATCAGTTAAATATTGTTGTAATTGAACTAATAAATCCTTTATTTGCTCATCATATTTTGAATCATATTCAATAATCATATATATTCACTCCCATAAATTCTAAAATTTATAAACATATACTATATCATCGTCTGCCTTATTAATACCACCTGCTTTTTCATAACATTTACAAGCTGATGTATTACTTTTGTTAGTAATTAAATACATTTTAGAACAGCTAATAGTTTTAACATAATCACGAGCAAAAGTTATTAAACCAGTTCCATATCCTTTTTCTTGATATTCTGGCATAACATCAATAGCATCAAGATAGAATACTTTTCTACCATCTGGTTTTAAAAGAAGATATCCAAAAGCAAAACCAACTATTTTGTTATTTGCTTTTGCAATAAATCCAAAATTATTTTTATCATTTATAAAGTTTTTCAAAACATCTATACTATATTTTGTATTTTCATCATCAACAAAATCTAACATAAGTTCTAAATCTTGTTCTTCTAATAATTTATATTCCATCTATCTCAACTCCTTATTTTTATAAATACCTCTTATAACTTTAACTATTTCTTTTCTACTTACTAATTCAGTTGTTTTCGCTTTTAAATCTTTAAACTCAAATCCTACTGCATCTGAAATAACTTTAGCTGTTTTCTCATCCCTAGCGACAATAATGCTATATCCATTGATAATATCCATACAATTTACAGATATATAATCAACATCATTTTCCTCACTAACAGTATTTAGTATTTTTCTAATCTCATTTTCATATTTATTTAAGAAGTCTTCAACATTAGCAACTTCAAGTTGTCCCATTGACCAAGAAATGCTCATAAATTGGTCTTTAAATTCAACTTCCATTTCTTCTCTTAAGCTATTTCCTATTTCAGACTTTTCAACAAATATTTCTGTTGTTATTTTATCTGTTATTTCAGGTACTTGTTGTTTTAACCAATTAGCCATTTCTATATCTTTTTTACTTGTTAACTTTATTTTTAAATTCATAGTATTTGATATTATTCCATAATATAATAAAATTGCAGATTCTCTTGAAATTCCTATATTTTCATTTTTGAATCTTTCTGCTACAAGAGTTGCAGCTGCCCCAATAAGTTCTATTTGTATTTTTATATCAGTATTATCATCCACCCAACTATCTCTGTTGTGGTGATCTATTATTTCAACTATATTTTCTTTTTTTACATATTTAGATAATTCAGTTAAATAATTAGTATCAACTAAAACAATCTTGTCTGCATCTTCTATCTTATTGATATTGTTTAATTTAATATTAAACTTATTTAATACAATTTCTACCTCTTTTTTCATTGTACCTTCAAAATAATAATTTGCTTGTTCACCTTTTTTATTTAATAATTCGGTATAAGCATACATTGATGAAATTCCATCCATATCAGGATTAATATATGTTGTTACTACTTTTCTCATCTTACCCTCCATCATTTATTATCTAAATATATAATACTTTTCTATTATTTAAAATCCCCTATTTCACATTTATAGTTCTAAAAATACTTTCGTACTCATTTTGCAATCTTCCAATATCACCATTTTTAGAGCTATGATTCATAATAAATTCAGACACCTGTCTAAAAATATAATTCTTATCATCGCTTGTAAATTCTTGTCTATTTTCTACATTAACTCCTGCTTTTTTTAATAATTCTAGTTCTCTATTATTAAATAGTTTCATCTTTTACATCCTCTCTCTAATGTTTAATTGCTACTAATATTTCATTGCTCTCAACTACTCTTTTAGCATTGTCAAATTCAAATTTTTGACCTTCTGTATAAATATGATAGAATTGCATTTAAACTTGTACTATCTAGTGATGAAATTATAAAAATGCTTAAAGGAATAAATTCCAATATATATGGTATCTTCCTTGTAATTTTTTAACAATTTTGATGTTTTAATTATAACATATCACCAATGTAATAACAATACTTTGAAAGACTTCCCATTTTAAAAACAATTTATATTTATCCCAACAATTTTTAAACAAATTTGCTTCTGAAACCCTGAAATTTTAGAGTTGAGCAAAATGGTGTATTATCCCCTTATGTTCATAAAAAAATAATACACCATAAACGAAACCCCTCATTCCGTCGTCTCGCTTATGGTGGTCTAGTATGTAGATTTAAAATCTACTACTGATGCTGACTTTATAAGTCTTTGTGCATACTTGCCCACACTTTTTACACCAGTATATCCTTCATACAAGTTTTGCCCCCTAGAACTCTTTGTTTATTGTGAGTTTGCGTTACGAAATCTCACCTACACATATATTTTTAATAGACCGTTAAAAATACTGCAAGTCATTTTATAGCGTTCGCTGACCAGACGTGTCACTTTATTATTTTATAACGAGTTTATGGCATCTCTCGTTATAGCACGAAAAAAGACACCTATAAATATTATAGATGTCCCTTTTCTGCTTAATATTTAATTAATTCTACATACCTGTTCTTGGTAATTTCTTGACATTTATTTGTTTTTCATAAACTTTAGTTGTGTGATCGTCATTATCCCAAACTTTGTATGTTTTGTTGTATCCTTCAACTTGTGTTTTATTTGTAAATGTATCATCATTTTTTACATCTGAATTTACTCTTACAAATATATATGGATTAATAACTGATTCAAATCCTACTTCCACAGTACCAAATTCTGCTTTAAATTCTGTTACATATTCATCTTCAGCAAGTTCTATTTCTGCAAAATCAATATAATTATTAACTTGTGTGCTTAAATTTTCTTTTAGTAATTTATAATCATTTTTATTAGTTTTATAATAAATAGAATATCTTAAATCTTGATTATATGTTCCAGTTATTAATTTTGTAATTCTTACATAGTCTGTTGGTAATTCATCTGTCCAAGTAAAATTATTTAATGCAGTATTACCTGTATTTTTTAATTTGAAATCGTATTTTATTTCTTGATTTGCTGTTGTTTGAATAATACCTTCTTTTTCAACATCTACTGATGGTTTTTCTGATTTGTTTGTTACATCAACTTCTACAACTTCTTTATATACTTTAATTTCAGCCTCAAATTCTTTATCATTTAATAAATACCATTCACCAGCTTTTACTTCCTTTATGAAGTATTTTCCTTTTAGCAATGTATCAGAAATAGCAATTCCTTTTTCATCTGTTATTATTTCTTGAACAAGTTTATAGTCTTTATCATAAATAGCAAATTTAACATCTGCAATTGGCTCTCCTACTTTCTTGCCATTTATAATATTATCATCTTCGCTTGTTTTAACAATTTTGATTTTTCCTTTTATCTTTTCGTTTTCAAATTTAATATTTGTAATTTGGTCTTCTTTTAGAACTACTGTCTTAACTTCTTCATTTAAAACATAGTTTTCTAATGTTTTAGTTTCTTGTAATGTATATTTTTGGTCAATAGGTAATCTTTTACTTGTTGCTTTTCCATTTTTGTCAGTAACAAGTGTATCAACTACTTTTTTGTTTTCATCTAACACATTAAATGTTACACCTTCAATAACAACTTTATTGTCGTCTTTGTCTACTTTTATTACTTGAATTTGACCTTTCTTCTTTTCGTTTGAAATATTTACATTCTCAACAATATTGTCTTTATAATCTTTTATATATTTAGTTAAATCTACAGTAGTAGTATCTTTATTTAATTTATAATATTCTTGAGTTTTAGTTTCTTTTAATGAATAAGTATGGTCAATTCTTAAATCTTTTGTAGTAGCTTCTCCTTTTTCATTTGTTTTAATGTAATCAACTACTTCTTTTGTTGTATTATCTATAACATCAAATTCAACATCTTTTAATGTTACATTTGTGTCAATATCTGTTTTTATAACTTTGATTTTAGCTTTCTTTAATTCATTTTCAAATTTGATATTTTTTATTTGATTTTCCTCAAGTTTAATAGTTTTTGTTTCTGTATTTAGTTTATATGTTTGTAATGTTTCTTTTTCTTTAATACTTAAGTTTTCAAAGTCTCTAACAGCATATTTTGAAGTATTTGCCTCTCCGTTTTCATCTGTTACTATTGTTTCTAAAACTTTTCCATCTTTATCTAAAACATCAAATTTAACACCTTTTAGCTTAACTTCATTATTGTCTTTATCTACTTTTATTACTTTGATTTGCCCCTTCTTTAATTCGTTTTCAACTTGAATTTCTTTTGTTAAATTCCATTCTACTTTTATGTCTGTGTTCTCTGCTAGGTTGTACCATTTATTTGTTTTAGTTTCAATTAAAGAATAATCACCTGTTCTTAAGTTTTTAATCTCTAATTCACCATTAGCATCTGTATGATATGTTCCAATTACTTTGTCGAATTCTGCTGAATAAAGTTGGAACTCAACATTACCTAGAACAACTCTGTGATTGTCTTTATCTATTTTATAAACTTTAACATTTCCCTCCTTATGGTCATTTGTTACATCGACATTAGCTGTTTTGTTATATTCAACATAAACATCTTTTTCATCTGTATTTAAAATATAATCTTTATTTGTTTCTGTTTCTACTAATTTATAATTTCCTTGATATAGATTATCAAATACTGCAACACCATCACCATTTGTTTTAGATTTTGCAATTATTGTTCCTTCTTCATTTTTTAATGCAAACTCAACACCTTCAATTACTTTATGTGTTTGAGAATCTGTTTTATTTACTACTACTTTTCCATTATTATTTTTAATATTTAATGTTGTTCTTCCATTTCCATCACCAAATGGGTCAAATGCTAATGCATAATTTTGAGTACCTGCAACAGTTGTTCTTCCATAAAATACTGGATATGATTTACATTTTCCTTGAACATTTATTATAGCATTTGAAATATCTTTATTCATTTGTGATTTTGGAACTTTAATATAAAAACTTTCACTGCCATTAAAAGAATCTGTTTGAACTCCATTTCCATTAGTAATTATTGTTCCTTCAGGTAAATTAGCTGTTGCTGTAATTACATATGATGCCATATCAACCTCACTTGAAACATCAACTTTTTGAACATAATAATTTCCATCTTCGTACATATCACCTGTTGGTGTTAATGTTACCATTGGGTCAGATGGTTGTTGACTTCCGTTTCTTGCCTCGTTTACAATTCTTTTAATTGCATCTGCTATTCTTTGACCTTTAGCATCTCCACCTCTATATCTATCAGGATTCCATCCATACAAAGCACAATAAACTGCTTGTTTTGTTGCTAAATATGCATCATCATTATCATCTACTCCTAGCTCGGATGCTGATTTATATGGATATCCATTAATAACAGCTCTCCACACTAAAACATTATCAATCATTGAATCAACAGTTACTCCATAATTTCCATTTTCTACAACTCCAGGTAAATCACTATTTACACAATATGCTGGGTATTCAACTCCATTATATGAATAAAATGCTGGGTTACAAATTACATAGTACCATCCACCTCTTTCATCATTCCAATATTGTAAGTGATATTCCATTTCACCTTTTCCATAAATTTCTGCAGAGTTTATCTCCATTGCGAATACTTTTCCAAAACTTGAAAGTATCGTCATCATAACCATTATTGTGGCTACTAATTTTTTAGTTTTATTTATCATTTTATTTTCCTTTCCACTAAAAAAGACACTTCAAAAAGTGCCTTCTTAATTATTAAATTTCTAAATCTTCGTCCATAGTTTCTTGCTTATGGTCTTGTAATAATTTTATTAATTCTTCTGTATCTTTATATTCTTGATCGTTTTTATCTTCAATTTCTTCTAGGTCTTCTCTCAATTTGGTTATTAAAGAATCAGGATTTCTTTCAACATCATCATATATATCCTCAAATAATTCTCGCCTTGCCTCATCATCAACTTCAATATTTCCATATTCATCACAAAGCTCATACCAATAATAACCACTTAAATAATCTATTATTTTTTCAGTTATTTCTTCAGACTCCATTATACTCCCTTCTGACTTATATGACATAACATTCAGTCCATACATAACTTCCATTTAAATAATAATCTCTTGCATAAATTTTTATAGTACCAAATTTTGATTTTATTTTATCTGCAACACGCTTTTCAGAAAATGTAAATTGATTTGTTAAATTCACAATAGAGCTATCAACAACTACATTATATCCATAAGTTTGCATATCCTCTGAAACATTATTATTAATTGCATTTTTAATATTATTAATCATTGTAGTATTTTCTTTATATTCAACCACATCTTCTTTTGGCTTATCAGGTGTAACTGGCTCTTGAACTGGTTGACTAGGTTGTTCTTGAACTTGAGTTTCCTGTACTACCTCTTGTGGCTCTTGAACATTACTTTCAACAGTAACTGTTTTGTTTTCACCTTTAGGGTGTTCCTGTTTTGTAACTTTATTATTTGCCGAATTACTTTTATTATTTGTTTCAACTACTGCTTGTGATTCTACTTCAGATGTTTCAATCTCTAGTTCTGTAGTTTCTTGCTCTGTCTTATTTTCAATTGTCTCAATTTTATTTTCATCAATCTTGTTTTCTTCTTTTGGCACTTCTTCGATTTTACTTATTTCTGAAGTATTTACTTTATTGTTTGTTACAACTTTATCATTTGTCCATTTTTTATTTAAAAAGAAAATTCCTAATGCAGTACAAATCACTAAAAATATTATTAATATGATATACCAATTTTTTTTTATAAATACCATAAAAATCTCCCCTTTTTGTTCTATTGTAACTCTTGTAGCCCTGTATTGCAAGTCATTTCTGTTGCTTCTACACAAAGTCTTTGTTCTCTTCTGTTTGGTATGCAAGTAATCATTGTTAATTTATTTTCTTTTGTATTTTCTAGTAAACTCCAGTCTGTTTCAAATATTGCTTGGATATTATCAACTTTATATGTTCTTTCATAAAATTTAGTTTTATATTTTACAATATCACCAACTTCAAGCTCATTTAATCTAGCAAAGAATGAATCACCATAACCTCTATTATGTCCTGCTAGTCCAATATTGCCATCATAAGTTGCAGTTGTTTCAATATGTCCTATGTAGTCTTTAAGAACATCATTGGTTGAGCCTTCCTTAACAGTTACATTCAATCCTATTTTTTCAATAGTTAGAATTCCAAGCACCGAATCATCCCAAATGTCTTCTACTTTATCATAAGTTACATTTTCAAATTTAGAATCTGTTTTAATGCTATTAACATCAGCTAAATTGGTATTTAAATATCTGTCAATAGCAAACCATCCTACTCCTAATGTAGTAATAATAATGCAAACAATTATTAATACAATTCGAACTTTTTTCACTTCCCTCACCTCCTAAACCATTACTTCGAATTCTCTATTTTGTATATTATAATTAATTTCCTCCATTTCTATTTCAAGCCAAATCCCTGAAATACTAAATTTCTTAATTGCTCATTAACAAGAATTGTTAAACCAATAGATGTAAATATAAAAATTGCAACATAACAAATAAATTTTACAAGTCTTGTTATTGCCTCTAAAAGCAATGAAAAAAAATACACCTGATTACTAGGCATATCTGTTCTACTTATTTCTTCTTTTTTATTTTTTGATTTAATAAGAGTTTTGATTTTATCAAATACATCTTTTGTTTTATTTTCTTTCTTTATTACTTCAACTCGTTTCTTAAATTTTTTTGCATCATTCTTTTGTAATCCATTTTGACTTAATGCTATTAATAACTTTTGCTCTATTATATCAGTATCAAATTCATTTATTATGTTGTAAAAACCTAGATCGTAAAGGTTAGTTAATACTGCATTTTGCTCATCATAATTTGTTGCCAATATAATAACTCTTGTTTTTCCATATAATTTAGAAAAATTATATATACTTTCAATTATTTCTGTTTCAGTATTTTTTAACAGACTTAAGTCAACAATAAAATGCTTTATTAAATTAAAATTAACTTTTGTTTCTTTCATATATTGCTTTATATCTATTTCTTCATTCATAGAGTTTAAAACCAATATATTTTTCATTTTACAAATCTTTTGTATTATTCCATCATTTTCTGCATTTGCAATATAACTAATCATCAGTTCCCCTCCTAGTCAAGCCATTGCTCTTCATATGGCACATTGTAAGTTACATTGTTCACTTGTAATTGTTGAACTTGATTTTCTTCTTTATTATCTTTTTTAATTCCTAACTTCCAAAAGTTGTGATTTAATATACTAATTGTTACTAAAATTACAACTATTACTGAATATAGAATTACTTCTTTCTTCAATGATTTTTCCATTTCATCCTCCTATGTTTCACTAAATAAATATGGTGCAGGGTCTATTTTTGATTTATCTGCTTTTCTAATTTCAAAGTGTACATGGTCTCCTGTAGAATTTCCTGTACTCCCTTGTGTTCCAAGAATTTGTCCTTCTGAAACTTGTTGTTCTTGAGAAACTACTATTGAGTTATTTCTCATATGTGCATAAAAAGTGTAAAAGGTTTCTCCATTTTCATCTATATGTTTAACTTCAACACAATTGCCATATCCATTTTGCCATCCTGCCCAAGTTACTTCTCCTTCTTTAACACATAATGCATGACTTCCTACATCACCAACTAAATCAATACCAGAATGAAAACTTCCTTGCTGTCCGTGTAATTGGATGAGTTCTATATCCAAATTTACTAGTTACAACTTTAAAATTCTCAACTGGAGTTAGGAATTTTCCTTTATATTGAAATACTCCAATATTTTGACTTGAAGAACTCTCATATTGTGGTTTTTGTTTATCACTTGGTAAATGAATCACAAATTTTTCATAATATGCTGCACAAACTAGAACAACAAACAATACAACTCCTATTATTATTTTGAATTTTAGTTTTACAAGTTTCATACATTTCCTCATTAATAATTCTCATCAATTATTCCTCTTTCTTTGTTTGGGATTCTTATTGTTGCATAAATCTTTCTTGTACCTGCAGAAATTAAGCAATTTCCCTTCTGTGCATTATAAATAAGACTTTCTTCTTTTTTAGAAAGTCCAAAAGTTTTTACAATATCTCTTAAGTCTTGTCCATCGGATTTAAAAAATAGTTTGTATGTACTATTTGCAAGTAAGCTCTGACCATATAACTTAATCTTTTCATTTAAAAAGTCTTCAATTGATTGAGTTATAACTATAATAGAAGAATTATATTTTCTTGCTCTTTTACTTATATTTCTTAAATACTCCAATGTCTGTGTAATATTAGGGTCAATTAAAATATGACATTCATCAGCAATTAGTATATCTTTTTCCTCTTTATTTCTACTTAATATTTCCCAAGCATAACTCATAATATTGTAATATTGTGCTCTTTTATATGGTGATTGAAACTCCTGCATATTTTTAGTATTAAAAGCAGTTATTCTGCTATCTATCTTTAAATCTGTATAACCATTCCAAATTGTAGATGCCTGACCAATTGAAATTGGTCTTAATAAAGAAATTAGCTTTATATATTCCTCTTTGTTTTGTTCCTCATTTTTCTTAATTAAATACTCATATAAATCAGATAATATTGGAAAATCTGTACTTTCAAATTTTGAAATATCCGTTTCTTTTGTAATTCCAAATTTTTCATATAGTTCTTCTAGAGCTAAATCAAGTGCTGAAAATTCCAAATCTGTTAAACTTGGAAATAATATTTCAAAAAAAGTATGCAGGAATTGAAAATGCAAAGCAATTGCATTTAAGTTTTCCTCATCATCCATATTTACTCTGATTTGTAAAGGATTTAAGATTTGACCATCATTACTTCCACCACAATTTACAATCCTTCCTTTTAGATTTTTAACTAAATAACTATACTCGTCTTCTGCATCAATAATTAAAATTCTACTTCTAGGCAATTCATTATAAATTAAGTGCTTAATCGTTAAGCTCTTTCCTGATCCTGAACTACCTGTAACAACCATATTGCTATTTGTTCTGTCAGAATCTTTTTGCCACATATTAAAAATAATAATTCCACCATTTTGATTAATTCCAAAGTAGTAGCCTCTTTTATCTATAAATGTATTTGTATTAAAAAGAAAACCCCCAGTAAAACTAGAAGTTAATATATTTCTTTTAAAATATTCAGTTAATTGTGGTTGAATTGAAAACATTGGAGCTACTGACTTAATACCTTCTTTTAACAAGAAATTCGTTATAGGTCTTATTTTAAGTTGTAACTTTTGAACTTCTCTTTCAACTTCTTTTGATTTTGTTATTAAGTCCTTTTCCTCTTGTGCAAATACACAAACATAAATTGTTAAGTAAGATACAACTTCATTATTATTAATCATTCTATTAATAATATCAGATGCCTCTTGAACTTCAGCCTCACGCATTTGTTTTATAGACTCGTTTTTTGCTACTTTAGAAAGGCTTGTTGCATCTCTAATTCTAGCATCCAAACTTTCTATTAATTGTGTATTATCTGTTGGCTCAATATTTATTGAATAAATTGCTCCTGTATTTTCAACAAGTTTGGCAAGCCAACCCATCTCAACATTTGATGGGTAATGGACTATCGTGTAAATTTTTGCAAATCTATCACCTAAATATAACTTGTTTTTTTCAAATTTTAATCCTCCGAATTGGAGTTATTAAGTTAATTAGATCATAATTATTTCGTATTTTTTGTTTCAATATTTTCTTCCTTTGATAGAGCTTCCTCAACTCTTCTCTTTGCAATTTCATAGTATTTTTTATTTATTTCAAATCCTATAAACTGCCTATTAGTATTAATTGCACCTACAAGTGTTGTACCACTTCCACAAAAACAATCTAATACCACATCACCTTCCTTACTTGAATTTATAATATGATTTTCTATAAAGTTTAGATTCTTTATTGTTGGATGACCATATTTCTTTTTATCAATTTGATTTACACCTGATATGAAATACTTATGTTTTGTAAAATAATTTCCATATAGTTTAACTCCCTTTTCTCTTGCAAATACTACATATTCTGTATCAGGTAAATAATTATTATTTATTAATGGACTAGGGTTTTGTTTATGCCAAGTTAGTATTTCATAATTACAACCTAAACTAATAAAGTAATCTAATAAATCTCTTACCTGCCTTTTAGAACAATATATGTAAATATTTATCTTTTTCATTTTGGGTAATAGCATATCTAAAATTTGTAAATCAAATCCATCCTTCAATCCCATCAATTCATTTGCATAATTATTAAATGTTGATGTTTTCTTAACTCTATTCATATTTAATAAATATGGGGGATCCATAACAACTAAATCTATACTTTTATCATCTAGTAATTTGATGCCTTCAACACAATCCATATTATAAACTTCATTTGTTTTTAACATTAATCTCCTTTCCTTTTATTTGAACAATATTATCAGCATAATCTGTTCCTTCAGACCTTGCGAATTCTGGAATTGTAAAACTTTTTATTAAAAGAATTATTTCTCTTTCATATAGTAAATTACTTCTATATCCACAATTTTTTAATCGATTAATCCAGTTATTTGCTCTTTTCATTAGTTCACTTTCAATATTATCCTTATTAGAATCATATATCATTATATAAAATTCATTTTCTATTATATTTTTGTTTTCTACAATTTCTGTTGTAGAAATGATTCTATTATTAATTATTTCGATTCCAACATCATCATCGATTTTTCGTTTAAGTTCTTCTTGTTCTTCAATGTGTTCTGAAATATCAACTGCTCTTGGTATAACTAAAATCTTGTATGGCTGTTGTTCTTCGCTAAATTCTATACTTGAAAAATTCATTTTTGATTCAAGTTCTTCGTCGGTTAAAAGCTCAATATTAATTGGCTCAACTTTGATAAACTGGATAACTTGTCCATCTAATGTATATAAAATGCTTTCTTTTATGTTTTTAACATTTAAGAATTCATTAAGCGACTGTTCTTCTTCTTTTTTTAAGAATTTATTAATTAATTTTAAAATTTTAATTCCTCCCATCAAAAAAGAACACCCTGTGGTGTCCCTTCTTTAATATACATTTTATCTGTATTTTATATTCTTTTGCCAATTGCTCCCTGAATAATATACTGCAATAATTTGCACTTCTTTTATATCTTCGATTATTCTATAAAAAATCATAAAGTTTTTTACATTTATCTTTCTAATATCGCTTTTCCCTGTTATTTCATTATCGATAACATTATATATACCAGCAGTATCTTTTAACTTTGAAATTTCTTCCTTGAAAGCTATTCGATGTTGCTTTGCAATTTCTGGCTCTTTTAATTTTGTCTTTATATATATTATAATTTTTTTAATATCTTCCTTGGCTTCATCTAGAATTTTTACATTGTACTTGTTCATTTTTGTGTCACCTCAATTATAAACTATCGATTTCCTCAAAAGCTTCATCAACTGTAAGCATTTTTGCTTTTCCACTTTCAATTTTTTCAATTCTCTCACTCAATTTTTTCTTTAAATCTTCATTATCTTTTATAATCAATCTATCAGGCATAGTCTTTTCAATATATTTTGAAGTTAAGTAATCAGCATAGTTCAATAATTCTTTAGCAACTGAATCTGGTATCAAATCAATTGTATTATATAATTCTTGTTTGGTTGCAGTCATTTCTATGCACCTCCTTATTTTCTTATCATATATAATTATTTTACTATATTTTTCAAATATTATCAATAATTTCACTAAAATTTTGTATTGGCATTTTGATTATATCCTTCTATTCTTTTATATCTGTAGTCTTTTTGCATTACCTTAAATTTTACAATGTTTTTAATTGTATCTACCATCGAAAAATTGTTATTACCTTTAATAAGCGAAATAACAGAAATTACAATAGCACCTATAACAATTAATGTTGCTATAATTGTTTGATTTGTAATCTTGTAATAAATAAAAGCAATAATTCCTGCTATTGCTCCAACTATAATGGTTTTTATTAACTCATCCATCCCAAATCCAATAAAAAACTCTGTTTTTAATCGAATCTGCCTTGGAATCTTAATCATTTTCTTTTTATCCTCCATTGTTAGAGTCACCCCCTTCAGTATTCTCTGATGTAGTATTGTTTTCTTTATTTTTTTCTTCTTCCTCTTGTCTTTTCTTTTCATTGAATTCATTTTTCAATCTTTGGTATTCAGGATAAGTTGTATCTCTTGAGAAAACCATACCATCTGAATCTCTATAATATTTGATATCTGCAAAGTACCCTTTAAAAGTACCTTGTGATTCAGAAAATAGTCTTAAGAAACTTACATTTTCTACAACTTTTCCTGTACTATAGAAACCCACAAAACTTACATCATCAAGAGAATCATTGTCATCTAATCCTGCAATCTTCTTGCCTGAATCTGTTACAACATACCACTTTCCATCAATGTTTAATGTTTCTCTACCTTGGCAATCTTTATCTTTTAATTCTTCTATTGTAGATTTAGATTCTTTTTCATCTACAATTGCGATTTTATCTCCATAGTATGCTTTAGGAATATCGACAAGAGTTAAAGAAACAGTTATCAATATTGTTGCTAAAAGTAAATGTTTAGTTAGTTTTAAATATCTACCTTTCATCTCTGGCTCAACTGCAATTTTAATCATTAAAACTACAAAAGCTATTCCTGCAATAGAAATACCTATTACTTTTAGTGAGCCTATTATATTATTTAATGTATCCATTAATGTCCCCTTGGCAACAATGCTCTCATTGTTCTTGCCGAATTACCTAATGCTCTTAATGGACTTCCTGATGGTTTAACCATATATTTGCCCATTATACTTGGAGTATTAACCGCTACAACTGCAATCGCTATTCCATAAATCAGTTTGTTGATCATAATAGTTGCTATTGAAATATTTAATAATGTCAATTGTATAACTACCGTAAATGCCGTCATTAAAAAGCTCCTAACATAGTCTGGGAATACACCTCCATCTGAATTTAGCAGTCCAATACAAGCAAAAGGTATTGCCACTCTCATAACTAAAAGTTCAATACCTTTCATTATAAATTGACATATCAGTAACAGCCAACAAATGAGCATTACTAAACAGGCGACTGCTGTAAATATACCACCTTGAATATTATTAGAAAGTGCCTCTGCTAAATTTATTTTATTAACATCTACAACTCCCAGTATTGAGTTTAAGAATTCTTCAACTACTCCTACACCAAGTGTGTATATTTCTCTAAAACATATCATTACTATAACTGCTTTTAACATTCCAACAACCAACTGCATAGGATTTTGCTCATTATCTCCGTTCTCGCATTAAAAAGTAAGTTTTAATTGCTTTAGTAATAAAAACAATAACCAATAACGATGTAGCAAAATTAAAAACAATTTGGTAAATTTGATTGAAATCAATTCTTGCCTTTACAAACATTGTGCCTTCAGGTATGTACATTAACTCTCTTTCAATAAAGAAAACCAAGTTTAACATTCCATTAAAAAGCGAATTCAATGTTGATTCAGAGCCACCTATAAAGTTCTGAATCAATTCTACAAGCATATCAGTCATTTACTATCCACCTCCCTCTACTACGCTGGAACTGTTCCAGTTTGGTAGAAACTTAAGATAGTATTGATTACTGCTAAACCACAAGTTATTAGTACCATTGCAATTAGTGTGGTTTTAATATTTTGAATATTTCTTCTTCTTTCGCCCTCATCATTTGTTTTTAGGCAATACACATAATATATAAAATATCCACCACAAATTGTTATGCCTATTCCTGTAAGCCAACTAATTATTGCATTAACTAGATTTTTGGTTCCAGTTACTAAAACACTATCATCTAATGATGCACCCAATACAGTCTGACTTATTAGAGGACTTAAAAAAAGCATTACCCCAAGTAATACTTTTCCAACAACTTTTAAACTCTTTTTCATTCTTCCTTGTTCCTTTGGATTTTATCCTTAATAAAATCAATTTTATTTATTTGTACATTATCTTCTGTGCTTTCCCATATATCCCAAATTTTAATTGGTTGAATTGGTCTTTCTTTTCTCTTTAGTTCCCTACTAATTCTTAACTCTAGGTTTTCATCTCTAGTTCCCATACCATTTAGTTTGTTAAAATACATTTTTGAAATGTCAGGTATAGTTGTAATCGCTGGTGGCTTTCCTGCTAACATTACAATAGCATATGGATTTTCTATTTTTAGCACTTCATCTGGTGTTAAAAGTTTTCTAGAAATTAAACTCATACTACTACTTGTTTTATCAAATTTATTATTAGAATTACTGCTTTCACCATAACTTTGAGCTGTATAAGTTCCGAAGCCTTTCTGAAATTTTAGTTGCAGTATCAACATTTCCTGTCTTTAAATAAATCAAAGCACAGTTGTCAATTATATTTTGTGCTCCTTCTTTTCCATACTTTTCTTCAATTTGTGCAAAGCTCTGCAAACACACTATGAATCGTATATTTCTACCGTCTAGATACTGTTAACATACTTTGAAAAGTGTCTATTTTAGTGAAATTTGCAAACTCATCTAACACAAAATTCATCCTTATTTGTAGTTCTCCACCTTCTTGTCTACTTAACTCTACTAAACTAGTATAAATTTGTTGTACCAACAAACTTGCAAGTTTATGATATGTTTCTCTATCATCTGGTAGTAAAACATAAATTGCAGTTTTTTCTCTTGCAAATTGTCTCAAATCAAAATCTGATTTTTGTGTACAATTAGCAACATATTCATTAATAAATAATTGTAGTGTAGAAAGTGCTGCCGCCACAAAACTCCCTCTAGTTTTACTTGGTGCAGTTCCGTGCAACAGCATAAAACTTTTTAATAGGATCGTTCGCATCTTTATTTGCCATATATGAATCAATTGGCATTTTTCCATCTTTATTAATCTTAAACATTTCAGCTACAAAATAATACGCATTAGGCAATGTTTGCAGTGCTCTATTGCCTTTATTCTCGAGTATCACCGCCATTAGTGCTGTCTTAATTACAGACATTTCTCCATTAGTCCATATTGGCTCTGTCTTATCATTTTTTTGAACTAAAATATTAACCATATCACTTACTAAACTTTCAGCTAAAGGTATATTGTCATCTTCTACTGCATTAATTATTATATCTAAATAATTATACCAATTACTTTTTAAAAAGTTGATATAATCAAGTGCAATTACATTATATCCAAGCTCTTTTAGTTTCTCTGCAGTATATAAATATAACTCGCCTTTAACATCAGAAATAAAAATATTTTCACCTGCTAATCCAAGCATTGTAATTGTTGGAATTATAATTGACCTACTCTTTCCAGAGCCTGAACTTCCAACTAATAATGTATGAATATTATCTTTGATATAATAAATCCTGTCTTTATTTCCTTTTCTTTCAAAATTTGTGATGATTCCTCCTGCAGAAAATGAAACTTCATTATAATCTTGATTTCTATCTATTTCATTACAGGCAAAAACTCTTTCATAATCCTTTTTATTTAGCCACCATCCTGTTCCATATTGACCTTGACCTACTGGTTTTGGAACTTTTATCTTTGGTGTAAGTTCAATTTGTTCACTATGGTAAATGTTTTTTTTATTATTTGAAATAAATAATAAAAAAGATGCTACAATTACTTCACTTATAATGAAGATTATTAGCACTGGTTTATTATTTACTATAGTTTGAATTATTGATTCTAAACTTATATGTAATAAGCTATCGAAATTATTGCTCATTATAAAATGTATTGATACAGAAAAGTAAGCTGTAATCCATACACTAACAATAAGAGCAAATATTAATAAGATTCCTCGTTTAATAGTAACCTCCTGTTATCTCAATTCAGCAATTGAATTCCTCCCTTCATTTTAAATTTTTTATAAATACATCACCTCCAATTAGAATTCATCCCAATTGAATTCTGATGAATTTTGCTTTAATTTTGCAAGTTCCTTTTTAGCCTGTTTTGACAATTGTTTCTTTAAATGTAATTCATAAAATCTGTTGTATCTATTTTGTTCATTTGCTTGGAATTCTAGTATAGTTAAAATATTATCTAACAAATCTCTTGTATCATTGTTAGCTCTAATAAATGTCATACTTTGATTTCTTTCATTTATCCAAGCTCTTTCAATATCTAAAATTTGATTTCCAATTAATTTAATAACTTCTTCTCCAGTCTCTTCCTCAATTTTTTGTTTTGCCTCTTCGAGTTTTTCATTATTTATATATTTGAATTCAGCTAATTTTTGTTTAGCTTTAATATACTTATCAATTTCATTTTGGCATTGTGGAGATAACTCTATTATTTTAATTGCTATTTCATTAACCTTTGCAAGTATTTCAGGATATGCCTTCAAATATTCATATTTGATACTTCCTGTTGTATTTTTCAATTCGTCTTTTAATACTAGCATTGCATCAACTACTTCTTTTATATCTTCATCCCTTAAAATACTTCTTACACGATGATTCTGAAATGAACTTTTTTGATATTTCATTAAATCTCTTACAAACTTTTCATCAAGATTTGCTTTCTTTAGCTCTTGCAAAATGTAATTTTCACCTGTTATATTTTTCTTTGCCAAATCCTTATCTTGATATATTGGAAGTAAGTCTTCCTTAAAAACATCATTTATAAACTCATTCCTCATTTTATTAATTTCTTTATATTTAATAAAATAATTTCTATTAGTTTTACTCCAAACAAAAAACTGCAGATGTGGATGTCCATCCTCATAATGAACTGCTCCTAAATACTGCAAATCACTAAATTTTATATTCAATTTTTCTGCTATACTTGGGAGTCTGTTTTCTAATAACTTCTTCCACTTTTCTTGATCGTAGTAACCTAATCTCTCTGCATCAAATTCTGTAAGTGAAACCAAACCTCTATATATTGGAACTTTAGCTTTTGCCAAGTCATCAATATAATTAATTATATTTGATAAATTATCTTCACTTTGTATATTAGGAAACTTATCTACAATTCCAAACAATCCGTGAGTTGTTTCTTTATTTCTAATTACATATTCACTATTTGCAATATAATCTGTGTAAGTTTTATGCTTAAAATATGTACTTCTTTTATTAGGGTTATATGCTTTAAATATAAAAATTAAATTGCTCATATTCTACATTTCTTGTTCATCCTCTTCGGAATCTTCATCTTCAATATATTTTTCATTTTGCTCAATGTTCATATATTTTATTATATCTTTATCTGCTCTATATTTATTTTCTAGCTCACTTAATTTTTCAGGATTACAACCCAAATTAAATACTGCAAAATAACCTTGTTTATAACCTTTAATATCATAAGCTAAATTTTTCTTGCCTAAATCTTGTACTTCAACTTTTGTATTGGTTAATTCTTTTATATATTTTTTATATTGCTTTATTTTTTCTTTTTTTACTTCCTCTTCTATTGATGGGTTAAATATTATTATGCTTTCATATTTTTTCATAATGATATCCTTTCAATTTAGATTCTAATAATCTAAATTATTCTTTTCTATATACATTACCTATACTATAAAAGTCTGCAAGTTCTTCTTTCGATATATCTTCTGTTTTTCTACTAACAAAATAGTTAGCTTTTTCTCTTGCACTTTTTACAATTCCAATAAAATCATTGTGAAATTCATCACCTAATATTCGTTTCATCATTTCACCAACTGCATAAGTATTTACTGCACTTATTCTTACATTATTAGCATATAATTTTCGTTGAGAATTGATAAATCCATCTAATTTCATATCAATTAATTTGCTCAATTCCTTAACTACAAAATCAAGACTATCCTTATACATTTGAATATCTAATTCCTTATCAATTCCTGCTCTGACAAACTCTGAAACATTATTATATGAACTTTTTGCAACGACTTTTTGGATCATATCCCTCTTACTTTCAGGAATATTTATTGCAATTCTAACTAACTTTTCTTGCTTATTTTCAATCTCCAAAACTCTCTCCTTTCTCCCAACTTCAGTCGTTCAAAATTGCCTTCAGGCAATTTTGCAGGAACAGGGAGTCTACTCGACTCCCGTGAACAGCCTAAAAGCGTAGCTTTTAGCGAGTACACTCTCAAATTATGGGGTGCACTTTTGTTGCACTCGAAAATCAAGGGTATTTTTACTCAAATTCTTCGTCATCGTAGTAATCTTCCTCGTCTTCATCTTCATATTCATTGTCAGATATATCAACATATTCTCCTATAATTGCAATCGCATCATAGTAACTATGTGAGTTGGTAATTCTATTAACCATCTCTTCAGATTCCTCTCGCATTCCATTATGTTTTAGAGTTCTTGATGCTATTCCCATTAGATTAAAAATGTTTCCATCTTGTCCAATTAATGCACATTTAGGTTTCTTTTTTTCTTTACTTTCCTCTGCAATTTTAAGATACTTTTCTTCTATAGTTTTGTAACTTTCAAATTGAAAATCTTCTTTCATTTCTTTAGAAATATATCTTATAATTTCTTCTACTTGGTATGGTCTCAAATCTTTTTTATAAACTCTATCCAGTTCTTCTTTTTCTTCTTCTGTCCCCATACGCATCTCTACTGGAGATTTATTTATATATTTTAAATCCATAAGTGCTTTAGCAAGTGCTTCTCTATATTCTGTATCAAGTTCTTCTAAATCTATTTGTATATCTTTAATAGTAACATTTGTATTTTTCATTCTAACTCTTCATCCTCCTCATCTTCAACTGACTCATTTTCAGTTTGTAATTCTTCTTTATTTAAGTCTTCTAAAAAGACTTCTACATTTGGATACCCAATAAAATTCAATGCTGTTTCTGTTCTTACCTTACCTGCAGACCAAATTAAATATTGTTCATCTTCTGGTTTTCTTAAATATATTTCTGCTGATGAATTTTCTTTTTTAGCATCTATATCTAATACCAGTTTGAATTGAACACCTTCTTTTGACCATTGCTTTATATCATCCACCATATGCTTATCTGCTTTGCAATAATCTATTATTTCATCAGTATTGAGAATAATACATTTCTGTTCTGTCTTTTCATAATTTGCATTTTTAATTTTAACTTGATTTATAGCTTGATTTCTTATTTGCTCAATAAATTTGAATGGAGATTCTAGCTCTTTATATTTAGCTGTGTTTCTGTATTCAATATCATCAAAGCCTTCTCCAATTCTAACAAATACATATCCACTTTTAGTTTCACTTAAATATTTTTCAAGCATTTGAACTTCATTAAATTCTTTATAATATTTAAAACTATCTCTCCTTATAAAAACACAATCGACACCATTTTCTGTGAATTCATGAACATAAGCCTCATCTTTGTGTAATATATAATTACAAGAGTTTCTATTCTTTTCATCTTTTTTCATTATTGCTAAATAGTCTTTTTTTGTTAAACACAATCGTAGGTCACTGTAATAACCCATATTTCACATACCTCCTCAAAATTCTCTCGCACGAGAATCGATTTTGTGCCACTTTCATTTTTTAGTAGGGTAGTTTTACCTCTAAAAAATGCTACATTTCTTCCTCTTCATCATCTTCAAACTCAAAAGATTCTGTTTCTTTAGTCTGTTCTTTTTCAAACATATCTTTAACTAAATTATTTGTAACTTTTATTGTTCTTTCGTTAAACTCTCTTTGCCAAGCACCTTCATTTCTAGACCAATGAAAACCATTATGTTTTAAATTGTTTCTAACATCTTCATTTGGTTTCTCATCAAATAGAAATTGAATTCTATTGATTTCTTTGTTATGAATTACTTTACCACCAACAAATTCCTTATCTGCAAATTCAATCTTCTCTAAATTTTCAAGTCTTGCAATTCTTCTTTTTGTTTCTCTTATCCTTGCACCTATATTTTGAAGTTGCCAAGGCTCGTGTTCTTCATCTGCCTTTATAAGAGCTCTTTGCTTTTCTAAATACTCCAACTTTTCTTTCAATTTTGTTACAGCATTTGGATCGTCATTATAAATTCCATTCCTTTCTCGCTTCGCTCAAAGGCACACATAGGTATGAA
>CAMJYG010000039.1 GCA_946409935.1 uncultured Clostridium sp.
TTACAGGCTGTAAATATGTGAGTTTTTTTGGCTCAAAAACCTTTAACTAGTAACTCTTTTGAAAATAAAATCAGTTAAATTAGTTATTTCTATAGACGTTGTACCACTTTCTACAACATTATCTACTGGTAAATCTAAATTAATCGTAGTTTTGTATTCTTTTCCACTCTCCAAATTAATTATTAAATCAAAATATATTTTAAATTTTAAATCATCATTTATAATTCCACATTTTTTTAATAATTCTTGATGATTTATAATTTCATCATCTGATTTATATTCAGCTAAATTATTATTTGAACATCTAAAAGCTATTATTCCACCTTGATTAGAAATTTTTAAATTTGTTAAATTAGTTTCAACATCTCCTACATATTCTATATTTTCTACTATATTTTCATCTAAATTTTTAAAAATTAAATTCTCTGCCTGGTTAGATGGCTTATATATTTTAATATTTTCTTTATTATTTGCATCAATATTTATATTTTCAATATTAATTGATTTAATTAATTCAGATTTTGAATAATTTTTATTTTTATCAATATATATATATACATCATTACTTTGATATAAATCAAAAGCCCACTTTGTATCTGTCGCTTCTTTATCAATTCCCTCTGAAGAACTTATAATCGAAATTTTATTAATTTTGAAAGGCATATTCGTTTCGCCTTCAACATTATATTTTAAAATTATTACACCAGCTAAAAATAATATAATTGTTATTATAATTATTAGCATAATTAAATGAAAAATTTTTTTGTTTGTTATTTCTTTAATTTTTTCGAACATTCTTCCTCCATTTTCTTATTAAATTTTATCTAACTTTTTTAAATTATTTTTTATTTATTTTTTTATTTATTTTTTTATTTATTTTTTATTTATTTTTTTATTTATTTTTTTATTTATTTTTTATTTATTTATTTTTTTGTTTATTTTATATATATTTTTTATTTATATTTGTATTTATCTTTTTTATTATTTTTGTTTTTTCTTAATTCTTTGAAAAAATTTTTTAAAACATTTTCACATTCTTTTTCCATTATTCCTATTTCTAAATCCACATTATGATTAAATTTATAATCATTAAATAAATTTAAAACTGAACCACACGCTCCAGTTTTTTTATCAAGAGCGCCAATATATACTTTTTTTATTCTCGAATTAATAATAGCACCTGCACACATTGAACATGGTTCTAATGTAACATACATTTCACAATCTATCAATCTCCAACTTTGTAATTTCTTACTTGCTTTTTGAATTGCTAAAATCTCTGCATGTTTAGTCGTATCATATTTTGTTTCTTTTAAATTATGTGCTCTTGCTATTATTTTTCCATCTTTTACTACTACACATCCGACTGGCACTTCTAATTTTTCGTATGCTTTTTGTGCTTCTTTTAAAGCTTCTTTCATAAATTTTTCTTCAAGCATTTCTACCTCTTATTTTTTTTGGTGTGCCCAGGCGGACTCGAACCACCATCGGTCGCTTAGGAGGCGACTGCTCTATCCTGCTGAGCTATGAGCACATATCTTGCTTTTATAAATATACTCTTGTTTTTAATAATTGTCAATAGTTAACAATAGTCAAAGTTACAATTCAAAACAAGTTATATATTATATTTAAACAAACTACTTGACAAGTTCTGTTATAATATTATTGGTGATAAAAAATGCAAAGAATATTAAGTCATATGCGAAAAGCAATAGAAGAATATAAAATGATAGAAGAAGGAGATAAAATTGCAATCTGCCTTTCTGGCGGGAAAGACTCTATAACAATGTTACACGCATTTAAGGCATTACAAAGATTTTACCCTAAAAAGTTTGAAATTATTGCAATTAGTATAAATCCTGGCTTCGAATTTTTTGATACAAAATTTTTACAAAATATTTGTGATAAATTAGAAATACCCTTATTTATAGGAGAAAGTCGTGCAAAAGAAATAGTTTTTGATATTAGAAAAGAAAAGAATCCATGTTCTCTTTGTGCCAATCTTCGTAGAGGAGTTATCAATTCTGTTGCAATTGAACAAGGTTGCAACAAAATAGCATTAGGCCATAATCAAGATGATGTTTTAGAAACCTTTTTATTAAATCTTTTATATACTGGAAATATTTCAACTTTTTCTCCTGTAAGTTATATGGATAGAACAAAAATAACATTGATTAGACCTTTAATTTACACGCCTGAAAAAGAAACTAAAAGATTTGTTAGAAAAAACAACCTTTTTGTTATGCCTAAAGTTTGTCCTATGGATGGTACTTCAAAAAGAGAATATATGAAACAACTTATTATTTCTTTAACTAAAGATATACCTATGATTCGTGCAAATTTATTTGGCGCAATTCAAAGGAATTTAGACGATTGGAAGCTGTAATTATTAAAAATCTTTTCATATCTTCTTAAATTGTACTAGGGCTGCTACAAAAATACCTAGCTATTTAATATTAAACTAGCTAGGTGTATTTTATTAAAATTCTTTCATATACAAAAAACTTTCATAAATATTTAAAAATTGATATTATCATATTATTAATATTTACAATATTTTTCTAAAAACTCTGCTGTATTCATGATCTCTGGTTTATCAACATCAATATCATTAAAATCTTTATCTCCAGTTATAAATACATCGATATCTTCAATTATTGCTGTATGCAAAATAATATAATCATCTTTATCTCTAATTTTAAATAGTTTTTTTCTATATTAGTTGGTGAATAAACTAATTCAAATGGAAAATCCTTTAGGAATTCATCTAAATATTGTGGATTAACTTTAAATTTCGTTTCTATTAGTTCTTTTAGTTCCTCAATTGTATATGAACAAATTACTATTTTATGTTCTTTTGAAAGCTTATAGATTAGCTCTTTCATTTTTTTACTCTTAAATACAAATGCAGAGACAAGAATATTTGTATCTAACATTACTCTCATCATTAATCCTTCTTTCCATTTTTTCTAAATTCTTTTATCATTTTTACTATATCTTCTTCCGTTTCAAGACCTAGTCTTTCTGCTTCGCCCTCAAAAGCGTCTTGAATTTTTTCTAATGCGACCATTGCAGAATTTTGAATAACTATATCATTCCCTTTCTGGATAAAAAGAATTTTGCTCCCCTCTTTTAAATCTAGTAATTCTCTAATTGATTTTGGAATAGTTACTTGACCTTTTGTTGTAACTTTTGCTAATTCCATAAAATCACCCCCCTTTCTTTTTTCCTTACTTTCCTTACTAATATTATACTCTAATTTTATAATTTTATCAACATATTTATAAAAAAAGAATAATTAAATTATAACATACGTTACAATTCACATTCTGGTAATACCTTAATAAAAAGCTAGTATATTAATATTTTGAGAATAAATCGAATGCAGATTAAATATTAATATACTAGCTTTTTTTATTTCAAAAATGTCTATAAATTGTAACGAACATACTGTTCTCATTTAATTAGTCTTATCCTTCTTCTTATTATTTTTTTATTTAATTAAATCCAACATAGCATTTTTTAATTCCTCTAATTTTTTTTCAGCTTCTTCATTCGTAGCTGCCTTTATACCCATATATAATTTTATTTTAGGCTCTGTTCCAGATGGTCTTATACAACACCAACTATCATCTTCTAATGCATAATATAAAACATTTGATTTTGGTAAGCCTGTTTTTGTAATTTCACCTGTTTGCATATCTTTTACAATATCTTCTTGTATATCTTTAAAAGTCAAAACTTTATATTCTCCTACTTTTTCAATATTAGAATTTCTCATTTTTGTCATCATGTCTTTTATTTCTTGTGCACCTTGAGCTCCTTCTCTTACAATTGAAACTTGTGTTTCTTTATAATATCCATATTTTTCATATATTTCTATCATTGCATCCCATAAAGTTTTATTTTTAGAACTAAAATAGCATGCTGCTTCACATAGCGCCATTACAGCTGCAATTCCATCTTTATCTCTTGCATAATCTCCAATCAGACAGCCATAGCTCTCTTCAAAACCAAATACATAAGTTTTGTCTTTGTTTTCTTCAGCTTTTCTCATAATAGCACCTATATTTTTAAATCCTGTTAAAACTTCTATGCATTCTAAATTATACTCTTTAGCTATAGCCTTAGCAAGCTCTGAGGAAACAACAGTAGTTATAAACATTCCATCAGATGGCAATATCCCCTTTTCTTTCATTTGTGAAATTCTATATTCTGCTATTAAAAGTGCAGACATATTTCCAGTATATTCTTTATATACTCCTGTTTTAGTGTCTTTTGCAAAAATACCTAATCTATCTGCATCTGGATCTGTTGCAAGTACAACATCTGCATCAACTTTCTCAGCTAATTCCAACGCTAGTTTAAATGCCTTTTTATCTTCTGGATTTGGATAAGCAACTGTAGGAAATTCTCCATCTGGTTCTTTTTGTTCTGGCACAACATATACATTTTCCATCCCTAATTCTTTTAATAATCTTTCAGTTACAGTATTTCCTGTACCATGTAATGGAGTATATACAACCTTAAGTTTTTTTCCTTGTTCTTTCATTATTTCTGGATTAATAATACATTTTTTTAACACTTCTAAATATTTATCATCCATTTCAGTACCAATATAATTTAGTAACCCTCTATTAATTGCCTCTTCTTTTGAAATATTTTTTATTTGATCAAATTTTTCTACTTTCTTTACTTCTACAATAATATCTTTATCTCTTGGTGAAACAATTTGAGCTCCATCATCCCAGTAAACTTTATATCCATTATATTTTGGTGGATTATGGCTTGCAGTAATCATTACACCTGCTGTACACCTTAAATTTCTAACAGCAAAAGACAATTCAGGAACTGGTCTTAAGTTTTCAAACAAATATGCTTTTATTCCATTAGCACATAAAATTAATGCAGTTTGTAAACTAAATTCCTTTGACATTCTTCTTGAATCATAACTAATTGCTACTCCCTTTTCTTGTGTCCCTTGTGAGACAATATAATTAGCTAATCCTTGTGTTGCTTTACCAACTGTATACTTATTCATTCTATTTGTTCCTGAACCTATCACTCCTCTTAAACCAGCCGTTCCAAATTCTAATTCTTTATAAAATCTGTCTTCAATTTCAGCTTCATTTCCTTTTATTTCTAATAATTCTTTTTTTGTTTCTTCATCAAATTCTGGACTTTCACACCATCTTTTATATTCCTCTAAATAATTCATTTTTTTATCAATCCTTTCATATTTTTTAACATTTTATAATATTATAATGAAAATTCAATATCTGTGCAACATATAGTACAATAGAAAGGAAAGGTAGTAAAAATGAATAAATTCAAAATCCCACCCTTCCTTTCTTATATTAAAATACTTATTAAAATAATATTTAATCTATTTTATAAAATTTCTTATATAATTCTCTAGCTGTTTTTGGACAATCTACGCCCTTATCATCTGAATTTTTTACAGGTGCAAATTCTTCCTCTCTTTTTACTCTTAGTACAGCCATATCATCAACTTCTCCAAATGCGTCAAACAAAAATGCTTCAAATTTATATGCGTTTGGTGAATCTGGTACTACAATATTACCATCTTTATCCATATACTTTGCTTTTTTATAAGCAACGTGATATGGTAATGGATTAGCCCCCATTCTTTCAACAGCTCCTACACTAAATAAATTACAAAGAATATGAGATTCTCCATATAGTAATTCACCATTTTCATCTGTTGCTTCTGCCATTTCGTCTGTAATCTCTGAATATTCTATAACATTGGGTTTACCATTTCTCTTACAAAAAACTCCAACTTTTTCATGTGGATTTGCTTTAACTACAGATTTACAAGCAACTGTAACTTTTTTATCTATAGCAATTCCCATAAGGACAGGGTCTACCATTTTTACAAGGCAATTATCTACTCCGCCTATAAATACCCATTCAATTCCCATTGTTTTCATTTTTTCAGTCATTCCACTTTTTACAAGTGATTCATATATTCCACCATGTCCATCCGCAGCCTGTTTTATTAATCCTTCTTCATTTATTAAAATTTTTCCCTCAGTATCTATCATTGGTAGTTCACCTTGAATAAAGAAAAATATATTTTTATTTTTTTGATATCCAAAATATTTATTTTTTTCAAAAAATTCTATTGTAGCTGAATTGTTTTCTTTACTTGTCATTATAAACCAAGGAATTGTCACATCGTATTTTTTTCCTTCTTCTTTTAAACTATCACATAAGATTTCAAATAGAGACTTGTGTGAATCTAACCCAATATCATATGTACCTTTTGGTCCATTATGTCCTAATCTTGTTCCTTGTCCTCCTGCCATTGTAACGGCTGCTAATTTTCCTTCTTTTATCGCTTTTTTTCCTATACTTTCATAATACTTATATTTATCATTTAACTTATATTTATCCAAGTAATCAATTGGTGTTATTTTATCTTCTGAATTTTTTTCTTCATTTTTTGTATTTTTATATAAACTACTTATTAAATCAAAATCTATTTTTTCAATTTGACTAACTAGCTCTTTTTTATGTTTTTCATCTAGTCTCTCATAATTATTTAATAAATGCTCTTGTCCATATTTTTTTAGTATCGGCTTTAATTCTTCTACTTTTCCATCCATACTTCTCTTCCCTTCTATTACAAAATAAAAAATAATGATAAATAATTATATTGTCCATTTTACTATTTATACACTATTTATTAAAATTTATCAATATTCTTTTTATATTTTTTTTATTTCTTTTTCTCCACTTGTATTTAATATCTTGTTATATTGGTTCATTACATTATCCATATTCTCCCCAACTTCTTCTATATCATAGCAATCTATTATTTTTAAATTTTTGGCATTTTCAGTCCATTTTTCTATATTTTTATTTATATTTTTTATATAATTTTCTTTTCCTTTTATAAAAATTACAATATTTTTTTGATTTTCTACCTCATTTTTTATTTTTTTGAATTTTTCTAAATCATTTGCTTCCCAATTTATATTTAATATTTCTTCTTTCCTCTTTTCTTTTAAATTCATATTTGATAATAATGTTTGAATTGTATTTTCCAAATTGTTCTCTGTTAAAATTATAACCTCATCTTTTTCATTTATTTTTTTATCTATATAAGGTAAGCTTATCATTTCAAAATGATAATCACTAGCATAAAATGCACATAATTTTTCTTTTGTCTCTTGTTTAGTATTCATTAAAAATTTCATTCCTTTCATTTTTGATAACTCATACGGAAATGGCTTTTTCTGCGCTTTTGTTTACTGGTAAATTTTACCATTTCATTTCATATATGTCAATAATATTTCAATTAAAATTCATCGTCCTTTTTCGACAGAGGTTACAAATCACAGCCATGTTTTTATTCTTAAATGTTAATATCTCAATATTTTGAAAATAAATCGAATGCAAACGGAATATTATTAGAAATTCTTTTTTAATAAAATGAGGAATGTTCATGGAAAAATCTGCAAGATTTTTAACATGAAAGAGGCTCATTTTATTAAATTAGAATTTCTTAAATATGTAATGTAGCCGAGATTTTTTGAAAAATATTTATATATTAACTTTTATATATTAGATTATAATCGGTCGTCAATTGTAACCGACATAGTTATAATGTATAAAATTTTCTAATTTGGTAATAATTAAATTAAATGAATTTTTTTGAAAAAAAGTTTTAAGGAGGTAACTTATGAAAAAAATATTAAATATATTTAAAAATTCCAAATTTAAAATGTTAATAATATTAAGTGTTCTACTTTTTATTTATACATCTATTTGTGCAATATCCTATGCAGAAAATGTTTCAACAGATATTGCAAATAGTGTTTTCAGGTTACATGTTATTGCAAATAGCGATAGTTCTGAAGACCAAAAATTAAAATATATTGTAAGAGATAATTTACTGAAATATATGAATGTTATTTGTAAAGATTGTTCTTCAAAAGAAGAAGCTATTAACATAGTTAAAGAAAATAAAAATTCTTTTAAACAAATTGCCATAAATACAATTAAAGAATATGGTTACTCATATGATGTTAATATAAACATTGGAAATTTTGAGTTTCCTACAAAATCTTATGGCGATATATCTCTACCTGCTGGATATTATGATGCATTAAAAGTTGAAATTGGCGAAGCCAAAGGCCAAAATTGGTGGTGCGTAATGTTTCCTCCACTTTGTTTTATAGATATTTCCTCTGGAGTTGTTCCAGAAGAATCTAAAGAAATAATGCATAATAATCTTTCTGATGAAGAATTTGCTTTAATTTCAGATAATTCTGATTCTCAAATTCAATTTAAATTTAAATTATTAGAATTTTTCACTAATAATGGTTTAATAACTGCCAAAAAGTAGTTGCAATACTTTAAAGTTTATGGTATATTTTATTATATTATAGGGTGTTATAAAATACACTCTATTTTAATTTGATTGAATACAATTTTGCTAGTCAATTGCTACTAGTCATAAATAATTATAATTCCGTGCGAGTTACTAGTTATAAAAATTTTGTAATGGCTAGGGAACAGTTCAATGAAATATGACTAAACAATTTAACTACTTAGATTTTAGACTATGTTTAATAAATGGGGGTAATATAAATGGAAAAATTAGTAATTAATGGACCTACACCTTTAAAAGGCGAAGTAACAATAAGTGGTGCAAAAAATGCAGCCGTAGCAATTTTACCTGCCACACTTTTAATTGATGGAGTTTGTACGATAGATAATTTGCCAAATATAAGTGATATAAAAATTTCTTGTGAAATATTGGAAAAATTAGGTGCTAAAATAAAATGGAATAGTAAAAATAGTATAACTATAGATACCTCAAATATTTCAACAACAAAAGCTCCTTTAGATTTAACAAGTAAATTTAGAGCATCTTACTATATAATTGGCTCTATGCTTAGTAGAATGGGAGAAATAGAAGTCGGAATGCCTGGAGGATGTAAATTAGGTGCAAGACCTATAGATCAACATATAAAAGGATTTGAACTTCTTGGTGCTAATGTATCTATTGAAAAAGGAGCAATATATGCTAAAGCAAAATCATTGCAAGGCTGTCCAATATACATGGACATTGTATCTGTAGGAGCTACTATAAATGTAATGCTTGCAAGTGTTTTAGCCAAGGGTACAACTATTATAGACAATGCTGCCAAAGAACCTCATGTTGTTGACGTTGCTAATTTCTTAAATACAATGGGTGCCGACATTAGAGGTGCTGGAACTGATGTAATAAAAATAAATGGTGTTGAAAAATTAAGTGGAAATGCAACATATTCTGTTGTCCCAGACCAAATTGAAGCTGGAACATTCATGCTAGCTGCAGTAGCAACACGGAGGAGATTTATTAATAAAAAATTGTATTACTAAACACTTAGACTCTGTTACTGCTAAAATATTAGAAGTAGGTGGAAATATAGAAGACTATGGGGATAGTATTCGTGTTTGGTGTAATAAAAGACCTGAAAAAGCAAATATAAAAACTTTACCTTATCCAGGTTTTCCTACAGATTTACAACCTCAAATGGGCGTAGTTTTGTCTTTAGCAAATGGAACAAGTATCATTAATGAAAGTATTTGGGACTCTAGATTTCAATATACAGAGGAATTGAATAAAATGGGAGCAAAAATTACCGCACAGGGAAAATCTGCAGTATTTGAAGGTGTTCAAAAATTAACTGGTGCCCCTGTTTATTCATCAGATCTAAGAGCCGGTGCAGCTTTAGTAATTGCAGGTACAGCTGCCGAAGGAATTACTGAAATTTATAATTTAGAGCACATTGATAGAGGTTATGAAAATATAGAAGAAAAATTTAGAAAAATAGGTGCAAATATCGAAAGAATTAAAGAATAGACAAAGGAATGAATAAATTATGTTTACTTTTTGTAGTTTATATAGCGGAAGTAGTGGAAACAGCTTATTCGTAGAAACTAACAATACAAAAATATTAATAGATGCAGGAGTAAGTGGAAAAAAAATTGAGACTGCCTTAAACGATATTAATATAGACCCTAAAACTTTAGATGGAATTTTAGTTACAC
This sequence comes from uncultured Clostridium sp., assembly GCA_946409935.1. GTDB lineage: Bacteria > Bacillota > Clostridia > TANB77 > CAG-508 > CAG-269. The sequence continues at coordinate 10,072 of CAMJYG010000039.1, forward strand.
ATGAGCATATAGACCATGTACAAGGCTTAGGTACTTTATCAAAAAAATTTGATTTACCTGTTTTTGTAAATCAAGAAACTTTAGATGCCATGCCAAAGCAAAAAGATAAAATTTCCGAAAAAAATATAAAAATATTTAAAGTGAGTGATAAATTTTCAATTGGAGATTTAGAAATAAAACCTTTTTCCATACCTCATGATGCAGCAAATCCTTGCGGATTTAATATTTTAAAAGGTAACAAAAAAATAAGTATTGCTACAGATATTGGACATATGACCAATAATATTTTAAAAAGCTTGGAAGAGAGTTTATTTGTCATGTTAGAAGCAAACTATGACCCTGAAGTGCTAAGATGTTCATCTTATCCTTTTTCGTTAAAATCTCGTATTTCTGGGCCTAACGGTCATTTATCAAATGAACTTGCAGGAAAAACAATTTCTTATTTAATTAAATCTGGATTACAAAATGCAATGTTAGGACATTTGAGTAAAGAAAGTAATTTTCCCGAGCTTGCATATCAAACAGTAATGGACGAATTAATAGCAGGAGATTCTGACGAAACTTCTATAAAACTTAGCGTTGCGAAAAGAGACAATCACAGTAATTTAATAAATATTTAATTTAAATTTAATTAATACTTAATTAAATTTCGTTACAATTAATTAAAAATTCATTAGCTGTGAACTTTAACAATTTTACACGAAAGGAATATGTTAAATAAAAATTAACATTACAAAAAAATGATTAATATACAAGTAATATGTGTTGGAAAAATTAAGGAGAATTATTTAAAAGATGCAATAAGTGAATATAGTAAAAGACTTTCTAAGTATTGCAAATTAATAATAACAGAATTACCAGATGAAAAAATACCAGATAAATTAAATAATAATTTATCAAATGATATAAAATATAAAGAATGTAACAATATAATTAAGCATTTAAAAAAAGACTCTTATATAATTGCATTAGATTTAAAGGGCACACAATATACTTCCGAAGATTTTTCCTTAAAAATTGAAAATATTTCTATGACTAATAGCTCAATAACTTTTATAATTGGTGGTTCTTTAGGCCTTAATGAGGATATTTTAAAAAAATGTGATGAAAAAATATGTTTTTCAAAAATGACATTTCCTCATCAATTAATAAGAGTATTTTTATTAGAACAAATTTATAGAGCATTTAAGATTTCTAATAATGAATCTTACCATAAATAATACATATCAATACTTACAAATCTTTTAAGATATTTTTAAAAATCTTTTAATTACATAGAAATATTTTTTATTAATTTTTTTGCTAATATTTTGATTATTATTTTTCTAACGATTAAAAATATTGAAATAAAAATTATTATTTTAAAAATCATATTAATATCCTTTGAAATAAATTTTATTTATTATACATTTACTTCCAGAAAATGTCAATAGTATTTATTGACATTTTTCAACTGTAGTTACAATTCACAATTATGTTTTTATTCTTAAATGTTAATATATCAACACTTTGAAAATAAATCAAATGAAAATAAAATATTATTAGAAATTCTTTTATTAAATATGTAATGCAACCGAGATTTTTTGAAAAATATTTATATATTATAATCGATCGTGAATTGTAACCTATTAGCTAGTCAATACTAACCAATAACTGGCAAGCCACAACACTAATTATTATTCCTACTATATCAGCTGTTAATGCGGCAATTAAAACAAATCTTGTTTTTTTTATTTTTACACAGCTAGTATAAATAGCTATTGTGTATAATGTTGTTTCTGTAGAACCCATTATTGTAGATGCAATCATACCAATAATACTATCTACTCCATAATTTTTCATTATATCTGTTGCAACCGCAATTGAACTACTACCAGAAATAGGTCTTAAAATTGCAAGTGGCATAACTTCAGTTGGAAATTTAATTACATTTAAAATTGGTAATAAAAAACTAATAATTATATCTAAAACACCAGAACTTCTTAAAGCTCCTATTGCTACAAACAATCCAATTAGTGTAGGAAAAATACTAAATACAATTTCTAATCCCTCTTTAGCTCCCTCTAAAAAATCATCAAATATCTTATTTTTCTGAAACATTCCATAAATTACAATAGCTAAAATTATAAGTGGCATTGCTAAATTAGAAATAAAGCTCATTAATTTCATTTTGTTTAGATTATCCTTTCATTTTTATATAATTTTTTTATCTAATTTCTGCTTTAATTTATTCTTATAATTATTTTTTTATTTTTTCCTTTATTTTTTTATAATTATTTTTATATTTTTTTATTCTTTCCTTTATTTTTTTATAATTATTTTTTACTTAATTTAATGAATATCTTTGTAGCAGTTATACCTGCCAAAGCAGCACAAATTGTTGCTATCCATACTGGTAAAACTATAGCTGTAGGATTTTGCGAGCCTAGAGAATTTCTAATTGCTATAACTGTTGTTGGAATTATTTGAATTGAAGCAGTATTTATAACTATAAACATAACCATAGAATTACTTAATTCATTTTTATTTTTATTTTCTATTTGCATAGATTTCATGGCTTTTAATCCTAATGGCGTAGCTGCGTTTCCTAATCCTAAAATATTAGCAATCATATTCATTGAAATTTCATTTTGAATTTTTTTATTTTCTTTTAATTCTGGAAATAAAAATTTTATAATCGGATTTAAAAATTTAGATAATTTATTTATAATAGATGTTTTATTTGCAATTTGCATTATTCCATTCCATAAACAAATTGTTCCTAATAAATTAATACATAAATTAACTGCATCAGCTGTACTTTCAAAAATTGATGAATTTAATCTTTCTAAATTTCCAGAAAAAATAGCGAATGAAAATGATATTATTATAAAAATTGGCCAAACTATATTTAACATATTTACTTTCATTCCCCTCTAATTCTCAATAAATATTGGAAAAAACTAATTTATCCAATATTTGCCTAGATAATTTTATTCTGAAATATATTTTTTATTACAATATAATTGACCTACATTTTTATTTATGATATATTATGGGAATAAGGATTGTAAAAATATAACTTTTGAGGAGGATTATTATATGAAATCAACTGGAATTATAAGAAGAGTGGATGAACTTGGACGAGTTGTTATTCCTATAGAAATAAGAAACCAATTTAATATTGTTGAAAAAGACCCAATTGAAATATATGTTGAAGGTTCTTCAATTGTACTTAAAAAATTTGAACCTAATTGCGTATTTTGTGGAAATACAAAGGATTTACTAACATATAACGATAAATTAATTTGTAATAAATGTGCAAAAAAAATTGGAAATTTAAAATTTGAATAATAATATTTTAAAATTTAATTAAAAAAATGTTGATATATTAATATATCAACATTTTTTTAAACTAAAATTTATATTTTAGCTTTTTTTATTTTTTATTTTTTAATTTAAATACAATTTTATAGAAATTTTTGATAGATTTCATTTTTATTTACGTTTCTATCTTTAGCTATTTTTTTGATTATTTCTTTTTTATTTAATCCCATTTTTTCATAATATTTAAAGTGTTCTTCTAAAGTTAAAATAGTTAAATCATTTCCTTCTTCTATATAATTTCTCCCTTCAATGACTAAAATTATTTCTCCTTTAATTTCTTTTGATTTTTCAATTATTTCATTAATATTACCTCTTATAAACTCTTCATGTATTTTTGTTAATTCTCTAGCTAAAACAACTTGTCTATCTTCCAATATTTCTTTTAAATCTATTAATGTAGAATTTAATTTGTGTGGTGCTTCATAAATAATAGTTGTATAAATACTGTCTTTTATTTCTTTCAATTTTTTATTTCTTAATTTTTTATTTAATGGTAAAAAACCTAAAAAAATAAAATTACTAGTATCAATTCCAGAACAAATTAAAGCATTTATCATAGCACAAGCACCAGGAATTGGAATAACTTTTATATTTTCTTCAATACATTTTTTTATAGCTTCTTCTCCAGGGTCACAAATTCCTGGAGTACCAGCATCAGAAACTAATGCAATATTTTGTCCTTCCTTTAATTTTTTTATTAGTATTTCTGTCTTTACATCCTCATTATGTCTATGATAACTAATTAATGGTTTAGATATCTCAAAATGATTCAATAACTTTAAAGTATGCCTTGTATCTTCAGCTGCTATTATATCTACATTCTTTAATACATTTAAAGCCCTTAATGTAATATCCTCCAAATTTCCTATTGGAGTAGCTACAATATATAAACTACCACTATTTTCTTTTTCCATATCCATTCAATTACCTTCCATTTTTAATTTTTATTATATATTTTTTTAATTTCCTCGGTATAATTTCCATTTTCATCATAAATATATAAATTACTTTCAATTTTTAAAAAAGGCTTTGCATTTTTTATTCCTTTTATTAAAATTAATTTTGGCTCTTTATTCATATTTGAAAAAACAAATCTTAATAATTTAGGCTCTAATTTATTTTTTCTCATAATGCTTAAAATATCAACTAATCTATCAGGTCTATGAACCATATAAAATTCACCTTTATCTTTTAATAACATTGTTGATATCATAATAAAGTCTTCTAAATTTGCAGTAATTTCATGTCTAGAAATTATTTTTTTTTCATCTTCATTTATTATTCCGGTTCCATTTTTTTTGTACGGTGGATTTGTAACTATTGCATCAAAACTATTTTTTTCAAATATTTTAAGTAAATTTAAAATATTTTCATTTATTATTTCAAATTTATTTTCTAAATTATTTAATTTAATACTTCTATTTGCCATCTCTGCTATTTCTTCTTGAATTTCTATTCCTATTATTTTATTTAGATTTGTTTTTCCACATAATAAAGTTGCAATTATTCCTGTACCTGTACCTAAATCTAATACATTAGCACCTTTTTTTATATTTTTTGAAAAATCTGATAATAATATGCTATCTATACCAAAACAAAATCCTTCTTTATTTTGAATTATTTTTAAATTATTAAATTCTAAATCATCAATTCTTTCATTTTCTTTTAATTCAATTTTCATTTTTAGTACCGTTCCTTTTTATATTTATTTACTATCCATAGATGCATTTTTAATTATTTAATTATTTAATTTTTAATTTTCTATTTTTTTACATTAATTATTTTTTATAATTATATTTTAATTATTATATACTCAATAAAATTATTTAATTTATTTTATTTTCTATTCTATATAATTTAAATATTATTTTATTAATTTATTTCACATATTATATATTTTTTATATCAGTTTTTATTTATATGCATATTATATAACAAAAGTTTAATTTTTGCAAAATATTGTATTAAGAAGGTGTTATTAAATTGGAACAATATTATTTAAATAATTCACAAAAAAATAGAGAAGATAAAAAATCCTCTCAAAAAAAATCTTTTGATTTTAAATTGTATAAAAAAAATACAATTAATTCATTAAATGATGTAGAATATTTTTTAAATAATTATGAAAAATATAAACATCTATTGAAAATTTATAAATTATTTAAATAATTTATCTAATTTCCATACATTTAAATTTTTTTTTATTTTATTTAAATTTTTAACAATAAAATTTAATATTACCTGAATGGATTATTTTCCATTTCTCAACAATTTGAAAATAATGTAAAGAAATATCTTCACAAATAATATTTAATTCTCTTTCGGGAATTTTACTTTTATTATGAGAAAGAATGCACCCTCCTGATTGAGTTAGCCAAACTTTAGTGCTATTGGCATTTGGATTACCCTTTGAAATATGAACATGAATAGGTTCATCGTTTTCATTTGTCCAAAAATAGATTTTATATCCGTTTTAATTCAAAAATACTAGGCAATTTCTAAACCTCCCAATCGTGCATATTTAAAAAAGAAAGAAGCACCATTTTTGGCAATTTCCAAAAATGTTTTCTTTTCCACATCAGAATAATTTCCATCTTCCAAAACAACATTATAACTTGGAATTTCAATAACATAAGTGTCAAATCCATACTCCATTGGTCTTTCGAAAGTAACGCAAATATATTCTTCTCCATTCTCTTTTTTTCCAATATTAGAAAAAACTCCTAATGTACCATCAGGATATTTTGCAAACTCATAGGTCATTTTATTATCACTCTCCTATTCTATAACTGTAGCATCTTATTTTTCATATGTTTCATCTTATATATATTTATAATATTATAATCTATTTTTCAAAAAAAATCTATAAAATTTCAAAACTTATAGGCATAAAAACCTTTTATAAAAATTAAATAACTATAATTTTTTGATATATATATATACCATATATATTTTTTTACCAAACAAAATAGAAGAGATAAAAACCTCCTCTATATACTATTTAATTTTCTCTAACATAATCTCCATTAAATTCTTCATTAATTTCTCCATTTATTAATATTTTTACTTTATTTACCTCTGTTAATTCCGTTAATGTATTTACCAAACTATTAATTAAATTATTTTTTTCCTTTTCATCTTCTTTATTATAATTTAAAAATTCAGATGAAAAATCTAAAGTTACACAATCTCCCTCAATAAATGTCCTTAATAATGTTGTATTATCTGGTATTATTTTTTTATTTTTCTCATTTTTAGGTCCATCAATTAATAAATTAACTAATTTTTCGTATGGAGTATTAATAATTTCTTTTATATCAATTAATCTAGCTTCTGGTACTAAATCATTATTTTCCTTTGACACAAAATATAAACTAACTATTGTTTTTCTTAATTGGTCTTGAGAAATTTCTTCTTCTGGGGTATATTCTGTAACATTCGTTTCTTCCTCCTTGTTTTTCACAAATTTAATACAAAAATATCCTCCTATTATAATAATTATTAATAAAATTCCAAAAAAAATAAATATCTTTTTATCTTTCAAACTTAATTCCTCCTTATATAAATATATTTTACAGTTCAGCTTCGCATCTGTTAGTCTAATTGACTGTAATTATTTATAATCTATAATATTATTACTTTGTCCAAATTAGAACAAATCGGAACGAAAAAAATTACATTCTTTTCCATTTGACAAAAGTCTATTTTCCGTATAAAATTAGGATAGCTAAATATATTCTTTTATGCAATTATTTATGCGAAATTCTTTTTATATAATAGGAAAGTTATCCTTTCCTATTATATAAAAAGATTATATTTTAAAACTTTTACTAACATTCGGAAAGGATTGAATTAAAAAATGAATAATTTATTACATGTTGGACTAGATGTTGGTTCAACAACAGTTAAAATTATTGTTATGGATGAACATAAAAATACTATATATAAAGATTACCAAAGACATTATTCAGATACTAAAAATACAGTATGTAATGTTTTAGAAGATTTATTAAAAAAATATCCTTTGAATACATTTACACTTGCACTTACAGGTTCTGGAGCAATGTCTGCCGCTAAATTTTTAGGCGTTAACTTCATTCAAGAAGTTGTTTCCTGCAAACGCTCTGTTGAAAAATATATTCCTAAAACAGATGTAGTAATTGAATTAGGTGGAGAAGATGCAAAAATTATCTATTTTGACCAATCCATCGAACAACGTATGAATGGTACATGTGCCGGTGGAACAGGTGCTTTCTTGGATCAAATGGCTTCTCTATTACATACAGATACAGCAGGTTTAAATGAGCTTGCAAAAGGATATTCAACAATTTACCCTATAGCTTCACGTTGTGGTGTTTTTGCAAAAACTGACATTCAACCATTAATTAATGATGGAGCTGCTAAAGAAGATATTGCTGCTTCTATATTTCAAGCAGTTGTTAATCAAACTATTAGTGGTTTAGCTTGTGGTAGACCAATTAGAGGTAATGTTGCCTTTTTAGGTGGTCCTTTAAATTATTTATCAGAATTAAGAAAAAGATTTATAGAAACTCTTGAATTAACAGATGATGAAATAATAGTACCAGAAGAAGCTCATCTTTTAGTTGCAAAAGGTGCTGCTTTAGATTCTATTAATTCTGAATCTATTACACCTAATGAATTAGAACAAAAAATTGAAAATTTAAAAAACTCAAGAGATAACACAACACATCCTCTAGATCCTTTATTTAGAAATAAAGATGAATATTTGGCATTTAAAGAAAGGCATAGCAAAGCAACAGTTGAAAGATCAAATTTAGAAAAATATGAAGGAAATTGCTATTTAGGAATTGATGCTGGTTCTACAACAACAAAACTGGTATTAATAGATAAAGATGGGAAATTATTATATTCACTTTATAAAAGTAATGAAGGAAATCCTTTAAAAAGCGTTATGGGTATGCTTAAAGAATTGTACTCTGTATTACCTCCAAAAGCCATTTTAAGATATAGTGGTGTTACTGGGTATGGTGAAAAATTAATTCAAACAGCGCTAAACATCGATTTAAATGAAATAGAAACAATAGCACATTATACTGCTGCGAAAACTTTTGAACCAAATGTAACAAGTATTGTAGATATTGGTGGTCAAGATATGAAATATATCAGGATGAAAAATGGCTCAATTGATAATATAATGTTAAATGAAGCATGTTCTTCTGGGTGTGGTTCATTTATAGAAACATTTAGTAAAAGTTTAAACATAGAAATTTCTGAATTTGTAAAAGAAGCAATTGAAGCAAAAAGACCTGTAGATTTAGGCTCAAGATGTACTGTTTTTATGAATTCAAAAATTAAGCAAGCACAAAAAGAAGGTTATACTGTAGGTGATATTTCAAGTGGACTTTCTTATTCTGTTATAAAAAATGCAATTCAAAAAGTAATGAAAGTTAGAGATGTAGAAACACTTGGAAAACACATTGTTGTACAAGGTGGAACTTTTTATAATGATGCTGTTTTAAGAGCTTTTGAACTTATAGTAGGCAAAAATGTTGTAAGACCCGATATTGCTGGTCTTATGGGTGCATATGGTATGGCTATTTTATCTAAAGAACAATATGAAAATAATTTAGATATGGAACATGTATCTACAATATTAAAAAATGATGAAATTGACAAATTGGAAATTAAAATTACACACACACGTTGTAATAACTGTGAAAATCATTGTAAATTAACAATAAATAAATTTAGTAATGGACAAATACATGTATCTGGAAATCGTTGTGAAAAAGGTGCAGGTATAATTACAAAAGGTAAGAAATTACCAAATTTAGTACAATATAAATATGAAAGAATATTTAATTATACTCCTTTAGAAGAAAAATTAGCAAAACGAGGAACTATAGGTATCCCTAGAGTCTTAAATATGTATGAAGATTATCCTTTTTGGTTTACATTCTTAACAAGCTTAGGTTTCCGTGTAATACTTTCTGAAAAGAGCACTCGTAAAACTTATGAAAAAGGAATGGAATCAATGCCTTCAGAATCTGTTTGCTACCCTGCAAAACTTTCTCATGGACATATTGAGAGCTTACTAGAGCAAGGTATTAAAACAATATTCTATCCATGTATTCCGTATTCAAGAAAAGAATATGAAAAAGCGGACAACCATTATAATTGCCCTATCGTTATCTCATATTCAGAAGTTTTAAAGAACAATGTAGAAAAATTAAAAGCTCCAGATATAAAATTTCTAAATCCTTTTTTACCATTTGAAAAGAAAAATTTAGTAAAAAAATTAATGGAATTAGAAGAATTTAAAGAATATAACTTTACAAAAACAGAATTAATTGAAGCTGCTGAAAAAGCTGAAAATGAATATCAAAAATGTAAAAAAGATATTAGAGATAAAGGCGCAGAAACAGTAAAATACATAGAAGAAAATAATTTAAAAGGTATTGTTTTAGCAGGTAGACCATATCATGTAGACCCAGAAATTAACCACGGTATAGATACATTAATTACATCTTTAGGTCTTTGTGTTTTAACTGAAGATAGTATTTCAGATAAAACAGAAGCCAAAAGACCTTTAAGAGTGGTAGATCAATGGGTATATCACGCAAGACTTTATGCTGCTGCAGACTTTGTTGGAAAACATGATAACTTGGAATTAATACAATTAAATTCATTTGGTTGTGGTGTAGATGCTGTAACAACGGATCAAGTAGAAGAAATTTTATCAAGCTTTAATAAAATGTATACTTTAATTAAAATAGATGAAGTAAATAACCTAGGGGCCGTTCGTATTCGTATTCGTTCATTAATTGCCAGTATGAAAAAACGTGAACAAGAAAAAATTGCAGAAAAAAAATCAGGAGACTACGGAATCAACAAAAAAATCTTTACTAAAGATATGCGTAAGGATTACACTATTTTAATACCTCAAATGGCACCTATCCATTTTGAATTACTAGAAACAGCCGTACGTTCATCTGGATATAATGTAGAATTATTGAGAGAATGTACACAAAAAACTGTTGAAACAGGGTTAAAATATGTTAATAATGATGCATGTTACCCATCTATACTAGTAACTGGTCAAATGATAGAAGCTCTTCAATCTGGAAATTATGATATAAATAAAACAGCTTTAATTATGTCACAAACAGGTGGTGGATGTAGAGCAACAAACTATATAGGTTTTATTAGAAAAGCCTTAAAAGATGCCGGATTTGAAAACGTGCCAGTTATATCATTTAATATAGTAGGTATGGAAAAAATGCCAGGATTTAAATTAACAGTTCCTTTAATGGAAAAATTATTGAAAATGGTAGTTTATGGTGATTTACTCCAAAAAATGCTTACTAAAAATAGAGCATATGAAGTTAATAAAGGTGAAACTCAAAAATTATTTGATATATGGATGGAAAAATGTAAAAAATTACTAGAAAAATCAAATAATAAAGAATTTAAACAAAGTATATATGACATAGTAAATGATTTTGAAAAAATCGAATTAGATACATCTGTAGAAAAACCTAAAGTTGGTATAGTGGGTGAAGTTTTAATAAAATATCATCCATTTGGAAACAATTATGTAGCAAATCTTTTAGAAAAAGAAGGTGCAGAAGTAATTTTACCGGACTTTATGGGATTTACAAAATTCATGTGTACACACAAAATAACATTTAATAAATTATTAAATATAAATAGAACATCTTCAAAAATTATGAAAGCAGCAATTAGATTAATAGATATTCTTGAAAAAGATGTAAAAATTGCTCTTGCAAACTCTAAAAAAGGTTATCTACAACCATGTGATATTTGGCATTTAGAAGATAAAGTAAAAGATGTATTATCAATAGGAAATCAAACTGGTGAAGGATGGTTTTTAACTGCAGAAATGATAGAATATATTGAAAATGATATTCCGAACATTGTATGTGTTCAACCATTTGCCTGCCTACCAAACCATGTTGTTGGAAAAGGGGTTATAAAAACAATTAGAGAACATTATCCAAATGCAAATATTTCTCCAGTTGATTATGACCCTGGTGCAAGCGAAGCAAACCAGGCCAATAGAATAAAATTATTGATGACTGTTGCAAAAGACAATTTAGCAGAAAAACAAAAAAGAATTAATGCTTTAGAAATGGAAAATAATTCTGAAATATTAGAAAAGGAAACTATTTAATATTTAATGTAGCTGAGATTTTTCGATAAAGATTAATATACTAGCTTTTTCTATTTTAAAAACAGCTGTAAATCGTAACATATATTTAAAGGTACATTATAAAATTTTATATTTAAAAAATTTCAATGCTATACAAAAATAAAAAATATTTTTATTTTTTTGTTATAAATTATATAACTAAAAATATGATAATTAACATTTACTTAAAAAATCACGTAAATTAATTCTTAAAAATTAATTCCTTTAACATTTAATTTTCATTAGATCTTTTAAATTATTAATTATCATATTTTTTTATTATTTTTTATTTAATTATATTATTTTTATTAAATTTATTATTTTAATAATTATTTAATTTTTATTTTTTTTAATTGCTCTTTAGTTTGTAAATATCCAATCTTATATAATTCATTAATTTTGCTCATATCTAAAAGTCCTATTTTAGGGCTTTTTATTTTTATTACATAATCTGCACCTTCCATTTCATAATTTGAAAGTTCTCTGCAAAGTAAATTAATAGAGCGATCTGCTACTTCTACTAAATTTTTATCACAATCACCTGTAAGCATTTCATTAAACATGATACTTAACACTTTATCTGCACCTAACATTTTTAATTCTTTCCAAGGAACATTTTCCCTAATTCCACCATCTATTAATTTTTCATTACCATATTCATATGGTGAAAATACAACAGGGTAACTACAACTTGATCTAACTGCTTTTCCGATTTCCATATTATTTACAAATATAATATTATCTGAAAATTCTTTTCTAAAACTACATGAAGTAAAACAAATTAAATCTCCATTACACATATTAACACTTGGCATTACAATAGGCATTTTAATTTCAGAAATATTTTTTATTCCTTTATTTTTTGCAACTTTATCAATTAATTTTATTATTTGTTTTCCATTATTTAATCCATCAATAATTATTTTTCTTTTAAAAATTAATCCCAAAATTAATTTTGCCATATTTGAAAAATCAACATATTTTATTTTTTTACAATATTTTTCAAATATTTCATACATCTCATCAGGTGTATAACCTAATGCATACAATGTTGCCACAATACTTCCAGATGAAGTCCCTCCTATATAGTCTATTTTTATATTTTCTTCTTCAAGTGCTTTTAACGCTCCAATATGAGCAGCTCCTTTTACTCCACCACCTGCTAAACATAAACCAAAACTCATTTTATCTTGTATGATATATTTAATAACTTAAATAACCATACGCTCCTTTCATATTTATTT
>CAMJYG010000040.1 GCA_946409935.1 uncultured Clostridium sp.
ATAATTGCATGTGCTGAAGCAAGTTCAAATTTAGGAAGATTTGATGGAATTAGATATACATATAGAACACCTGAATTTAAAAATTTAAAAGAATTATATAAAAAGACAAGAAGTGAAGCATTTGGTCCAGAAGTAAAAAGAAGAATTATTCTTGGAACATATGTATTATCATCAGGATATTATGATGCATATTACAAAAAAGCTCAACAAGTTCGTACATTAGTTGCAAATGAATTTAACAAAGGGTTTGAAAAATATGATGTTATATTAACGCCAACATCACCAACAGTAGCTTTTGATATTGGATCAAAATCAAATAATCCACTAGAAATGTATCTTGCTGATATATGTACAGTTTCTGTAAATATAGCAGGACTTCCAGGAATATCTATTCCTTGCGGCGTAGATAAAGAAGGAATGCCTATAGGTATGCAATTAATTGGTAATAAATTCTGTGAAGAAACAATTCTAAATGCTGCATATACATTTGAACAAGAAATAAAATTTAGGGAGAATTATAAACCAAAATTCCAAAAATAAGGAGGTGTTATTGTTGTTTAGGCTTGAAGATGAAAGTTTTGGATATATTATTAAAGCTAAAGACGTAAATATTGAAATTAAACCTCCAAATTTAATTGATAGGATTAGTTATTTTTCTGACCTAGAGAATATTCAAATGACTTATGAAAAAATTGTTTTAAAAGATAGGAATATATATGTTTATATAACTGGTACAGTTTTGAAAGTAGAATATCAAAATTTAGTAAATTTTAAAAAAGATTTTTATACTAAATACAATCTAGAAGGATATCTTGTTGGATCTATTCCTTTTTTAGTAATTGAATATATAGAAAATGGAAAAATTAAAAAAAGAAAATTCTACTATTCAAAAGAGGACGAAGCAAAAGTAAGTGAGGCAATAAGTTCATTTATAACGAATAAACAAATAAATAAAATTGTAAATTTATCTAATGAATTTTTTGATATAAGAAATGAAGAGTTGACAGAGTTTATTGATAAAAATAAGAAAATTGAAATGAATAAATATTATGTAAAAGAAAATAGAAAATCTAAAATATGGTTTATTATTTCTTTATTAAGTGTTTTTTCTCTGCTAGTATTCTTTGTTTTTTTACTAAAATTACATTTTAAAATATAAAAGTAAATATATTATTAATTGAAAAGGAGAAAGTATGAAAGAGAATTTTGAAGTTGTAATAGGATTAGAAGTCCATGCAGAATTAAGTACGAAAACGAAAATATTCTGTTCATGTCCAACAGAATTTGGAGCAGCGCCAAACACACATACATGTCCAATATGTATGGCAATGCCAGGAACTTTACCTGTTTTAAATGAAAAAGTTGTAGAATATGCAGTAAAAGCAGGACTTGCAACAAATTGTGAAATTTCAAGAGATAGTAAAAATGATAGAAAAAATTATTACTACCCAGATTTACCAAAAGCATACCAAATATCTCAATATGATAAACCACTTTGTCAAAATGGTTATGTAGAAATTGAAACAAAAGAAGGAAAGAAAAAAATTAGAATAGAAAGAATTCATATTGAAGAGGATGCTGGAAAATTAAATCATGATGACTTTGGAGGAGGAACATTAGTAGATTTAAACAGAGCTGGAGTTCCATTAATTGAAACAGTATCAAAACCAGATATGAGGAGTGCAGAGGAAGCTGAAGCTTATTTAAGAAAACTGAAATCTATATTTGAATATATAGAAGTATCTGATTGTAAGATGCAAGAAGGGTCATTAAGAGCGGATGTAAATGTTTCTGTACACAAACCAGGAGAGCCATTAGGTACGCGTACAGAAATGAAAAATATGAATTCATTTAGAAGTATTGTAAGAGCCATTGAATACGAAGTAAATAGACAAGTAGACGTAATCGAAGATGGCGGAGTAATTGAACAAGAAACACTAAGATGGGATGATGTATCTGGAAAAACTTTTCCAATGAGAGATAAAGAAGATGCCCAAGATTACAGATATTTTCCAGATCCAGATTTAGTTGCAATAAAATTATCAGATGAATACATCGAAAATATAAAAAATACTTTACCTGAATTACCAGAAAGCAGAAAACAAAGATATTTAGAAGAGTATCAATTATCAGAAAAAGATGCTAAATTAATAACATCATCTAAATATTTATCAGACTTATTTGAAAATGCAATAAAGGTATGTAATAATCCAAAAGCTGTTAATAACTGGATTATATCTGATATATCTAGAATTCTAAATGAAACAGAAATGGACCCAATAGAAATACCATTTGATAGTAATCAATTAGGAAAATTAGTTATATTAATTGACAAAGGAACAATCAGTTCTAGTATAGGTAAAAAAGTATTAGTAGAATTATTTGAAAATCCAAGAGACCCAGAAGAAATAATTAAGGAAAAAGGATGGATACAAATATCTGACGAAGGTGCAATAAAAGAAGTAGTACTAAAAATATTAGAAGCAAATCCACAATCAATAGCAGATTACAAAGGTGGAAAAGACAAAGCTTTAGGATTCTTAGTTGGACAAGCAATGAAAGAAACTAAAGGAAAAGCAAATCCACAAATGTTAAATAAAATGTTTATAGAAGAATTAAAAAAATAATTGCCATGGTACGCCTTTTTTGCAAAAAGGCGTACCTATGGCAATTTTTTATATTAATTGTTTCTTTAAAGAATCAACTACAAGTGCACATACAATAAACTCAATTCCAAAAACAATGCTTAATCTAAATAGACTTAAACCTATGTAATATATTGAAGGTGAAGTAATAAATACCTCATATGTAAATAAAACAACAATTGAAATTATACATAAAGCAAAGCAAAATATAAGACCATTTTTCATAATTTTATGAGTTAATTTATCTAAATTTTTATAATTATTTATAATACTTTTAAACATAATTCACCTCTATAATAGTTATAATATCTATATTTATCATAGCATTAAGAATAAGAAAAAACAATGGAAATTATTGCCCAAAAATTACTTGATAAAGTAATGTCAAAATAAAAAATGTAGATACAAAATATCTACATTTTTTAATAAAAACTATGCATAATCTTTATTTGGTCTTAAGCCATAGCTGCATTTAATTTTTTTGATAAACTAGATTTTTTTCTAGCAGCTGTGTTTTTTACAATAACACCTTTTGTACAAGCTTGATCAATTTTTTTTGTAGCTTCTGATAATAAAACTTTAGCTTCATCTAAGTTTCCATTGGCTACAGCTTCTTCAAATTTTTTAACAGCTGATTTATATCCAGATTTAATCATATTATTTCTTAAAGTTTTCTTTTCAATTACTTTAACTCTTTTCTTTGCTGACTTTATGTTTGGCATTTTATATTGACACCTCCTCTTGCTTTATATAAACTATAACATATGATATTTTAACACATTTGGGGGTAAAAAGCAAGCAAAATTCAAATAAATAATAACAAATTTTTCTTGACAATATTGAAAATATAAAAGAAATATGTTAAAGTATAGTCAATAAATCAAATACAATGTAACTCATAAAATACTAGTGCAAAAATTAATAATGTTTTGGTTTAGATAAAATGCTTGAGTAAGATTTCATCCAAAAATGGAAGGGGAAAAATTTAAAATGGAAAAAATATTAAATATTGCAGTTACAGGAGCAGAGGATTTACCTATTCCTGCTGTTCATGGAGGTGCAGTTGAAGTACTTGTAGAAGAATTAATAAGAGGAAATGAAAGAAATTATAAATTTAATATAGATTTATATACAGTTTCAGACCCATTACTTGATACAATAAAATATAAGCATTGTAATATAATACAAATGTATCCAGAGGAAATAAAAAAATTTCAAGAAAATTTCGAAGAAAAGAAATCTTCGTTGGGTTTAGCTATAAATGAAAAAATGAAAAATAAAAAATATGATTTTGTTTTAGTAGAACACAGTATGAGAGTATATAACAGCATACAAAATCATAAAAATTTAATATTTCATTTACATTGTAATATAGATGATGAAAGGTATAGGCCAAAATGGCTTTCAAAAAAAATTATTGATACATCTTATTGTACATTAAGTGTTTCTCAATTTGTAGCTAACGCATTAAATAAAATAGAAGTATCTGAAAAAAATAAAGTGTTTTATAATTGTATTGACTTTGATGTATTTAATTTAGATAATATTGATGATGATTTTATTAAAAATTTCAAAAGAAATAATAACATAAAAGAAAATGATTTTTGTTTTGTTTATTCAGGGAGAGTGCGTCCAGAAAAAGGAGTTTTACAATTAATAAAAGCATTTAAAATGTTAAGAAAAAAATATGATAATATAAAATTACTAATAATTGGAAAACCAGATTTTGGAAATGATGATGAAACAGAATATACAAGAAAATTAAAAGAGATATCAGGTGAAATAAAAGACGACATTGTTTTTACTGGATTTGTTAATCATGATGATATTCCAACAGTTTTATCTATAGGAGATTGTGCTGTTATACCAAGTATGTATGAAGAAGCTTTTGGCGTAGTTGCACTTGAAGCAATGGCAATGAAGAAAGCAGTAATTTCTACAATTTCTGGTGGACTTACAGAACCATTGAATGATGAATGTGCAATATTTGTAGATAAACGAAATGATGCTACTGAAAATATTTATAAAGCTATGGAGCAAATTGTAGAAAACAAGGACTTTACAAAGAAGATGGGAGAAGCAGGATATAAAAGAGTACATTCCATATATGATTTTGATAGTAAAAATTATTTTGACAATTTTTGTAAAAAAATACAAATTGAAGATTTTATAAAAAAAAATAACAACACAGGTAAGAAATAATTAAAGTATAATCTAGAATTTTATCGAAAACACATAGAACTTTTATGCTCTATGTGTTTTCAATATATTTAGAATTATATAATATTCAATTCCATCTTTAAATTAAAGTTATAGTTATATTATATCATTTAAGATAGCAATTATTTTTAAGTTGGGACATTTTCTCATTTCATTACTTAAGACATTATCACGTTTCTATCATAAGTCAAATAAGTGTGTAAAAAAAAACTTGAAAAAAAAAGAAAAATTTGGTATAATATAAAGTAATTTATGTAATTAAATAAAGGTAAGAGGGATTCATATGTTTAAAATAAGTGTTATTATACCCATGTATAATGATGAGAAATATTTAGAAGATTGTATTGGGCATATTATAGACCAAACATTATCATTTGAGGAAAATATACAATTAATTTTAGTAGATGATAATTCAAAAGATAATAGTTATAAAATAGCTAAAGAATATGAAGAAAAATATCCTAATAACATAATTACTGCTATAACAGAAAAAAATAGTGGTTCAGGAGGAAAACCTAGAAATATTGGTATAGATTTAGCTACCGGAAAATATTTAATGTTTTCAGATGCTGATGATTATTTTGGTTTAAATGCCTTTGAAATCATGTATAATGCTATTGAAGAAAAAGGAGCAGATTTTGCTATATCAAATTGGAATTTTGCTGATGAAAATGGAATTGCATGGGAAAAGCCAGTTTTTGATTCCGAAAAATTTGATGATTTTAAATTAGATATAAAAGATTATGAAAATACATCCTGGGTAATGAATTCTTCAATGTGTAATAAAATTTTTAATAGAGAATTTATATGCAAAAATAATATAAAATGTTTAGAAGACATACCAGGTGAAGATACATATTTTTCTATGAATGCTTTTTTAAAAGCTAAAAACGTATATTATATAAAAGATATAATTTATTATTATAGGCAAAGAAATAGCTCTTTAAAAACAGCTTCTACATCTTGGAGTTGTTCAAAAAAATTCTTTTTGGATATGAGCAAAGCCTACAAAGCTACATATAATCTTTTTGTTGAACACAAACAAATAGGATTTTATAGATTTGTATATGCAAGAAATATGACTAATTTATTATTTAAATTAATTGATTCAAAACGAGTTTCTGATGAAGAGAAAAGAGAAGTTTTTGAAGATTTAAAATGGTTTTTTAAATTGAGTAAAACTATAAATGTCCCTGCAGTTCAAAAATCAATAAATATTTTAATAGATACTATTATTAAAGGTGAATTTGGTGAAGCGATAAATATATGTAAAATAATTGGAGAATTAAGAACATATATGTCAGAAGATGTTAAGAAACAAATGGCAAAACCATATAAAGAAATGTATGATGAAATTTTAAAAAATCCAATAGAAGATATGGAACAAATAAAAAAAGTGTATTAGTATTTGTATGAAATATAATATAAAGGAAGTTAAGTATGAAAAAGATTTTAGCAAGTGACTATGATGGGACTTTTTATTTAAATGATAGTGATATTCAAAATAATATAAATGAAATAAGAAAATTTAGAAAAAATGGTAATATATTTCTTATTGCTACAGGTAATAATTATGAGGCTTTTATGAAACCTATAAGAAAATATAATATTGAATATGATTATTTAGTACTGGATGATGGAGGAGCAATATTAAATAAAGATGGAAAAATGATATATACTACTTTTATTGAACCAAAGGTAGTAAAAGAACTTTATGAAATGATAAAAAATGAATCAGATAATATTGCAGAATTTAGTCAATGGAAAATGGAAAAAGAGTATAAAGAAGAAAATATTACAAAAATTTCAACTAGAATTAAAGATGTTAATAAAGCAAAGAAATTAACTCAAGATATAAAAGAAAAATTTGGAAATTATGTTAATGTTTACACAATGATATTTGATGAAATAAATATTGTTGAAGCTATTTCATGCAAAATTGATAAAATGAAAGCTATAGAGTTAATTGCTGAAATTGAAAATGTACATAAAAATAATATTTATGCAGTTGGAGATGGATATAATGATATAATGATGATTAACCTTTTTAACGGATATTGTATGGAAAATTCAGTAAAAGAATTACTAGATATATGTCCTAATAAAGTAAAAAATATCTCAAGTTTAATAAAACACATAGAAAAAAGTCAGTAAAAAGCTGACTTTTATTTTAAATATTATTGTAATAACAAAGAAGTTATGGTATATTGTAGAAAGAAATGGAGTGATATAAATGATAGCAATTGGTTGTGACCATGGTGGATATAAATTAAAAGAAGAAATAAAAAAATATTTAGATGAGAAAGAAATAGAATATAAAGACTTCGGATGTATGAATGAAGAAAGAGTTGACTATCCTAATATAGCAAAAGAGGTTGCAAAATGTGTGCAGGAAAAAAAATGTGAAAAAGGTATTTTAATATGTAAATCAGGAATTGGTATGAGCATAGTTGCAAACAAATACAAAGGAATTAGATGCACATTATGTCATAATGAATTTACAGCTAAATACTCAAGATTACATAATGATAGTAATATTTTAGCAATAGGAGCAGATATTGTTACTGTAAATGAAGCTATATGCATATTAAGAATGTGGCTTGCAACAGAGTTCGAAGGTGGAAGACATAAAGAAAGAATTGATTTAATACAAGAAATAGAAAATGAAAACATGAAATAGGAGGCATATATTATGTGGGGAGATATAGCAATTGCCTTTTTACTAGCGTTTATAGTAGCATTTATGGCAACTCCATATACTATAAAAATAGCACAAAAGATAGGTGCTGTAGATGTGCCAAAAGATCAAAGAAGGATGCATAAAAAAGCTAAACCAAAATTTGGCGGTCCAGCTGTTATTTTAGGTTTTTTAATTTCAGTTATATATATAATAAGTGTTATGAGTATAGAACACAATATAGAGCTATTTGGAGAAGAAATGTATGGGATGAAGCTATTGGGGATGTTTCTTCGGAATTGTTGTAATATCTGTAACTTGTATAATAGATGATATTATAACAATAAAACCAATAGTTAAACTTGCAGGGCAATTAATAGCTGCAATAATAGCAGTATCATTTGGAATAAGAATAGATGAAATAACACCAGATTTTCTACAATCAGAAGAATTGCGAGAAGCATTTTCAATTATTTTAACTATTGGATGGATTGTTGGGGTTACAAATGCAATAAATTTAATTGATGGATTAGATGGATTATCTTCAGGTATCTCAGTAATATCAGCTATTTCATTATTGATAATATTTGTTTTGAATGGTTCTCCATTGGTATCTATATTGTTAATAACAGCTCTTGCAGGAGCATTAGTTGGATTTTTACCATTTAATTTTGCACCAGCAAAAACATTTATTGGAGATACAGGTTCGAATTTTCTAGGTTTTTCACTTTCAATAATTTCAATCTTGGGAATAGCAAAAACATATACAGCAGTTGTAATTGTATTACCATTAATAGCTCTGGGGTTACCAATTTTTGATACATTATGGGCTATAATAAGAAGATTAATAAAAGGAAAATCTGTAAAGGCAATATTTAAAGCAGATAAGGGGCATTTACATCATAGATTAGTACGAAGAGGCTTCAGTCAAAAACAAGCAGTATTAATACTATATGGATTAAGTGCAACATTTGGAATATTTGCAATAATATTATTAGAAAGCGGAATATGGAAAGCATTATCTTTTTTATTAATGGTAATGGTTGCATTAGGATTAGGATATAGAAATTTCCAAATAGAAAAAAGTGAAGGAACACAAATGTACGAATGTGTACAATGTAAATACATATATAACCCAAAGTTTGGAAATGAAAAAGCAGGTATTAAACCGGGAACAGATTTCGATGATTTGCCAGAAGACTGGGTATGTCCTGTTTGTGGCGAAAGTAAAGATAAATTTGATATACATCATTAATCAAATTTTGACGACCAAAGGGGACGTTCTTAATTGGTTAAAAATTGTATAAAATATTTAATGATAAATAAACAATAAATTCAACCAATTAAGAACGTCCCCTTTGGTCGACAACTAAAAGAAAGGATTGATATATAAATGACTAATAAAGCAGATAAAATAATAAAATTTTTAGCTTATAATGGAAAAGTTTCTGTAATATGTGCTAATACAACAAATCTTTTAGAAGAAGCAAGAAAAACACATGATTTTAGTCCAGTAGTAACAGCAGCTTTTGGAAGAATACTTACAATAACAGCTATTATGGCTATTGAAATGAAGAACTCAAAAGATAGATTAACAGTTCAAATAAAAGGAAATGGACCAATTGGAAGTGCCGTAGTAACAGCCAATAATTTTCCAATGTTAAAAGGTTATGTATCAGAACCTAAAGTTGATTTACCATTAAATGAATTTGGAAAATTAGATGTAAGTGGAGCTATTGGATATGAAGGATATATAAATGTAATAAAAGATATTGGACTAAAAAAGCCATATATAGGTATATCTCCATTAGTTTCAGGTGAGATAGCAGAAGATTTTGCGAATTATTTTGTTAATTCAGAGCAGAGACAGTCAGCGGTTGCATTAGGAGTTTTAGTAAATAAAGAAGGTGTTAAGTCAGCAGGTGGATATTTAATTAATCCAATGCCAGATGCAACAGAAGAGGAAATTTCTAAAATAGAAAAAGCTATATTTGAGGCTGGAGCTATGTCTAAAATGTTAGACAATAATTTATCATTAGAAGACATTGCTAAGAAAATAACTGGAGATGAAAATGTTGAAATTATAGAAGAAAATATAACTCCTATATTTAAATGTGATTGTTCAAAAGAACATATGGCAGATGGATTAGCAACTATAGGAAAGGAAGAATTGGAAGATATAATTGAAAAAGATGGAAAAGCAGAAATTTTATGCCATTTCTGTAATAAAAAATATAACTTCACAAGAGAAGAGTTAGAAAAAATTTTGTTACAATTAAAAGATTAAATATTAATATTATACTTGAAATATTAGAAAAAATTGATATAATAGTAACTGTAAAAAAATGAGGAAAATTGAGCATAAATTTGGTTGGCATTATACTTACCTCAAGGAAGGAATGTGAATTTGAAATGGAAAAAGAAATTTTAATTTTTGGACATAAAAATCCAGATACAGATACAATATGTTCAAGTATTGTTAAAGAAAAATTAGAGAAAAAATTAGGTAAAAATGTAAAAGCAGTAAAATTGGGAGAAATAAATAAAGAAACAAAATATGCTTTAAACTATTTAAATATAAAAGAACCAGAAACAGTTGAAAAGATTGAAGATAGTCAAGAAGTAATATTAGTAGATCATAATGATTTTGCACAAAGTGTAGATGGAATAGAAAATGCAAAAATAATAGAAGTTGTAGATCATCATAGAATTGCAAATTTTAGAACAGCAGAACCATTATATTATAATGCAAAACCATATGGATGTACTTCAACAATTTTATTTAATGAATATAAAATAAACAATGTAGAAATTAGTAAAGAAGAAGCTATATTAATGTCAAGTGCAATTATTTCTGATACACTATTATTAAAATCACCAACAACAACAAAGAAAGATGTAGAAGCTTTAGAAGAATTAGAAAAAATTGCAGGTATTGATATTAAAGAATATGGTTTAGAAATGCTAAAGGCTGGTACAGATTTAGATGATTTATCAGAGGCGCAACTTATTAATTTAGATGCTAAAAGTTTAGATAAAGAAGGAACTAAATTTGTTATAGCTCAAGTAAATACAGTAAGTATAGATGATGTGCTAAAAAGAGAAGATGCATTAAAAGAAGCTATAAATAAAGAAATAAAAGAAAAAGGATTAAGCCTATTTGTTTTAGCAATTACAGATATATTAAATAGTAATTCTGAAATAATAGCTTTAGGAAGCAAAGCAAGCATTATTAAAGATGCATTTGGAAAAGACTTAGAAAATGATAAAGCTTTCTTAGAAGGTGTAGTTTCTAGAAAGAAACAATTGTTACCTAATATTGATAAAAATATATAATTATAATGCTATACATTAGTATATTTTTTAATAGTCAGACTTATTTATTATTATTGGCCGTGAATTTTTTAAAAAATTTGTTACAATTCACGGCTTGGTAATACACTAATAAAAAGCTAGTATATTAATATTTATCGAAAAATCTCGGCTACATTAAATATTAAAGAATTTTTAAAAATAATTTTATGGCACCCTTTCAAGACAAGCTTGAACATTTTCCATAAAATTATTTAAAAAATTCTAATAACATTTAATTTGTATTCGATTTATTCTCAAAATATTAATATACTAGCTTTTTTATTAAAAAAATGACTGTAAATAGTAACAAAATTTAATACAGGAGCATTAAATTTTTGTAAAAATTATTGAATATTTTTGTAATTAAATCTATAATAGTTAAGTACAATTATAAATAGAAATAGTAGCAAATATGAGGGGGGATAATTTGAAAAATAAGAAAGAAACCTTTATGCAGGGAGTTATAACATTAATTTTTTCACAAATAATTATAAAATTATTAGGATTAATATACACATTATATCTAACAAATAGGGAAGGATTTGGAGATAAAGGAAATGGAATTGTTGCAGCAGGTTATCAAATATATGCTATGTTGCTTACGCTATCATCAATAGGAGTTCCAAGTGCAATTGCAAAATTAATTTCGGAAAGAATAGCTGTACGGAGACCACAAAGGTGCACACAGAATTTTTAAAATAGCTTTTGCAACATTTTCAGTAATAGGAATTATAGGAAGTTTAATGCTGTTTTTTGGAGCAAAGATTATAGCAAATTATTGGTTACAAATACCAGAAGCGGAAATGACATTAGTTGCATTGTCACCTGCAATATTTTTTGTAGCAATATCATCAGTAATGAGAGGATATTTTAATGGGAGACAAAATTTAAAAGCAACTGCAAGATCTCAAAGTATAGAACAATTATTTAAAACTTCACTTACAATTATATTGGTAGAAATAATAGCAATTATTTCTCATGTTTCAACAGAATGGATGGCTGGAGGAGCAACATTAGCTACAACAATAGCAACATTTTCAGGATTTGCATATTTATATCTATTTTATAAAACAAGACAAACAGAAATTGCAACAGAAATAAAATCTACAGTAAATTATAAATATGAAAGAGTAAAGACAGTAATAATTAAAATTTTATCTGTATCTATTCCAATAGCATTAACAGCAATTTTGTCATCATTAAATAAAAATATAGATTCATTTACAGTTGTAAGAAGCCTAAGAAAATTTATGTCAGAAGATATGGCTATTTCTCAATATGGTATATTAGGTGGAAAAGTAGATATGCTAACAAGTTTGCCATTATCAATAAATGTTGCTTTTTCTACTGCATTGGTACCAGCAATTTCTGCGGCAAAAGCTAAAAAAGACAATAAGACAATAACTCAAAAAACATCTTTTTCATTATTAATCTCTATGTTAATAGGATTACCATGTACTGTGGGTATGTTTATTTTTGCAGGTCCAATATTAAATTTATTGTTTCCAAAAGCTAGTTCTGGTGAATTAATATTGAAAATTAGTTCTTTAACAATATTATTTACAATATTAGATCAAACTATTAATGGTTCGCTACAGGGATATGGAAAATTATTAACACCTGCTATAGCATTTTCATTTCGGCGTTTTGGCAAAATTTATATTAAATATAACACTTGTTCCTATTCCAGAAATTGGAGTATATGGTGCAGCGTGGGGGTCAGTAGCGTGCCATGTTGTTGCATTTACTATTGCATTTACATCATTAAGAAAAAATATAAAATTAAATTTGAATTTTTCTAAATTTGTGCTAAAGCCAGTTATTGCAACAGCTATTATGGGAATTTGCTCATATTTTATATATTGTTTACTTTTAGGAATAATTGCTACAAAGTTGGCTACAATATTAGCAATGGTATTTGCAGTAGCTATGTATGTTATGGCAATTATAGCATTAAAAGTCTTTAAAAAAGAGGAGATAGCTATGATGCCTGCAGGAGATAAAATATGTAAAATACTTGAAAAGTTAAAAATATACTAATTGCTGATATCAGATTAAAGTTTTTATACCTATAAATTATAACAAAAAATATAAAAAAATAAGAAAAAAAGAAGGATTTTGAGTATTTTTGGCGAATATCTTAATTAGTAGTACATTTGTTGCCTTATTCTGGTAATAAAGTACATAACATTAAATCTTATAGGAGGTAAATTAAATGAACAAAGCTGAATTAATCGCAGCAATGGCTGCAAAAACAGGAGAAACAAAAAAAGCAGCTGAAGCATCATTAAACGCATTTGTTGATGTTGTAACAGAAGCACTAAAAAAAGGAGACAAAGTTCAATTAGTTGGATTTGGATCTTTTGAAGTTAGAAAAAGAGCAGCTAGAAAAGGAAGAAACCCACAAACTAAAGAAGAAATCAAAATACCTGCATCAAAAGCTCCAGTTTTCAAAGCTGGTAAAGCATTAAAAGATTTAGTAAACAAAAAATAAGAGATTTATATAAGATATAGATATATAAATATATGAATTCATATGAAAGAAGCTAGAAATAGCTTCTTTTTAAAATACCAAGAAAAAAATTCTGGCTTAGGAGATATTAAATAAGGACAATATTAATTTTTATTGATAAATCAACCATTTACGAATAATTTTAAAATTTAAAAGAATTATTTTAATATAGAAAAATTTGGTGAATACGTAAACTCAAACTAGTGGGTTGGCTTTCCAATCCACTAGTTAATCATATAATTATCATTTGTACAGAATATCAAAATATTACGATTATTTTTATTTTATATCTAACATCATTATTTGATTAAATGGATAATTAATGATATCTATTTTATCTATTGTTACTTTAATAGGTAATTTAATCATTTCTTTTAATAATTCTATACCTTTAAACAACTCTTTATCTGACAATCTAATAGAATTTGTTTGTAATATTACAAGCTTCTAAACAAAATTATTAAGTAATTTATTTTTCTTTTTTATCTTCAATTAATTTTTCATCTTCTATATATTTATAATTCAATGCATTTTTACTTGGAATTGATTCAATTAAACGCAAAATTCCTTTTGTATCTAAGACATCAGTTAAATAGTTTTTTCTATCTTTTTTAGATTTCATTTTCAGTTGGTTAGTATTACTAACCAACTCACTACCTTCTTTATTTAACTCTGTTTTAAGCCATTTCCAATAGTTTCTTGCTTTATCATATCCATTGTCTGTTAATGCTCCAATTACATCAACTACACTAAAAAAATACTCTTCTTTTTCACTATCCCAAATACTTCTAATTTCTTTGCCTTCAAACAAATTTGTGATTGTATCTAATTTATTATTATTATCCATATATTTAAACACCTCCAATCAGAATTTTTTAACTATTTGTAACATTTTATCATAAAATAAGTGATTTCACAATAATATCTACAAACATTTTTTTGGTTTGCATTTACTTTTTGTGATATAATATTAATTACACTATACCTTCCACCAAAGTATTTTACGACATCTTTGCAGACAATAGTCTGAAAGTGTCAAAGTGGGTTACACACTTTTGAATAAATGAAAAAGTTGTGTAACTGTTTTACAAATTTGCTATAGCATATAAGTAATTAAAGCAAAACTAAAGGGAGAGCTTAGAAAATGTCCTTATCTAAACTCACCCTTAGACAGAGTTTTTTAATATAATATATAATAGGAAAGTCATACCGACTTTTCTATTATAGAAATTAAGTTATATCAATTTGAATATGAACATCTCTTAATTGATCTCTTCTAACAGTACTTGGTGCACCCATCATTAAATCTTGAGCTTTACTATTTAGAGGGAATGCAATAACTTCTCTAATAGTATCAGAATCAGTTAATAACATAAGCATTCTATCAATACCAGGTGCAATTCCTGCATGTGGTGGAGCTCCAAATTGGAAGGCATTATATAAAGCACCAAATTTAGATTTAACTTCATCTTCAGTATATCCTGCCATAGTAAATGCTTTTAGCATTATTTCAATATCATGGTTTCTTACAGCACCTGAAGATAATTCGATACCATTACAAACTATGTCATATTGATATGCTAAAATATCTAATGGATTTTCACTATTTAAGGCCTCTAAACCTCCTTGAGGCATAGAGAATGGATTATGACTAAATGCCAATTTACCTTGGTCATCTAATTCAAACATTGGGAAGTCTACAATCCAGCAAAATTCAAATACATTTTCATCAATTAAATTTAATCTCTTTCCAAGTTCTGTTCTAATTTGACCAGCAAGTTCTGTTGCTCTTTGTTCATTATCTGCAATAAAGAATATTGTATCATTTTTTTCTAGATCTGCTAATTCTAATAATTCTTTCTTTAAATCATCTGGAATAAATTTATCAATAGGACCTTTGTAGCTTAAATCTTCTTGAACTTCTAAGTATCCAAGTCCACCCATTCCAATAGACATAGCATAATCAAGCATTTTTTCGTGGAAACCTTTAGAAAGGTGACCTTTTACTTTTATTGCTCTTACAGTTCTATCTATAAAAGGTTTAAAGGTACATTTTTTAAAGAAGTCAGATAAATCTATAATATAAAGAGGGTTCCTTAAATCTGGTTTATCTGAACCATATTTAATCATAGCTTCTTTATAAGCAATTCTAGGGAATGGATATTTACTTATTTTTTTATCAGAAAATTCTTTAAAAGTATTATAAATAACTGGTTCAATACTTGCAAATACATCTTCTTGAGTACTATAAGACATTTCCATATCTAATTGATAAAATTCACCAGGAGCTCTATCTGCTCTTGCATCTTCATCTCTAAAACATGGAGCTATTTGAAAATATTTATCTATTCCAGAAACCATTAACAATTGTTTGAATTGTTGAGGTGCTTGTGGTAAAGCATAGAATTTACCAGGATGTAGTCTACTAGGTACTAAATAATCTCTCGCACCCTCAGGAGAAGAGCTTGTAAGAATTGGAGTTTGAACCTCTAAAAAGCCTTGTTCAATCATTTGATTTCTTAAAAATTGAAGAACTTTAGCTCTTAATATTAAATTATTTTTTAATCTTTCATTTCTTAAATCTAGAAAACGATATTGGAGTCTTAAATCTTCTCTTATTTCTTGGTTTGTATTTACTTCAAAAGGTAAATTTTTAGTTCTTTTTCCTAGAACCTTAATTTCTTCAATACGAATTTCAACTAATCCTGTTTTTAATTTAGGGTTAACTGTTTCTTCATCTCTTTTTTTAACTTCTCCAAAAACTGTAACAGAAGATTCAATTGGAATATGTGATGCAAAATCTACATCCTTAGGGTCTCCAGAAGTAACAACTTGTGTTATTCCATACATATCTCTAATATCTAAAAAAACAAGCCCACCAAGGTCACGTATTGTTTCAACGAATCCTGCAATTCTAACCTTTTTTCCAACATCTTCTAAACTAATTTCATTACATGTATGAGTTTTATACTCGTTCATACTAAAACCTCCATTCGAGCAAATAATGCTCTAAAAATTTTTACAAAAGCATCAAAAAATCGCCCGATGCATTAGTAAAATAATGCAGGGACGAAATAAAATCCGCGGTGCCACCCAGCTTAAAAATCTAATTTCAAGATTTTTCACTTTATTAAAATTGCTCCAATATGTTTCGCTTGTTTAGGTTGACCTTTAAGGGCTTACAGCCTAGGACCCTTATTCTCTAAAAGTTACTTCTAAAAGCTTTGTATTGTAATAACGCAATAATTATTTAATTTATGAATACTATTTTACATAGTTTTTCCAGATTTGTCAAGGGTTATGCATAGATTAGCATAAATAAATTAGTACTATTTTTCAAATGCAGAATCTTTTTTGGGAGTTGAATACCTACGGAAGTTACTTTTACTAACAAACTTTCCATTTGAAATAAATCCTAATAAATTATTATTATTTCCAAATACCGGTTTATCTCCTTCTGAAAGATTTCTGCTTGGAATTAATTTTATGCTGTTACTTTTTCTTACATTATTAGTACTCTTATAAGTGGTAATTGAAACAGGAGTTTTTACTGAATTTTTTGTTCTAGGCTGCAAAGTGTATTCATCAACATCATATCCCATTCCTAATGCAATTTGTTTTATAATTTCATATTGTGGTTTGAATACTTCTTTATATTGTATTTCTTCGGGAAATGCATCCGTTAAATATCCTACTGTTCTTTGATATTCACCTGGTTTACCTGGAGCAGGTATTCTAGTTATATAAATTGCTTTTTTTTCTTTCATATATTCTATGGTAGGATTTTGTCCAATTCCACTTTCATATTTCCAGCCAGGAACTTTTGACATTTCTTGAAAAGCAATGTGTAAATGTAATAGATCTTCAGGTACTTCAATTAATTGATGACCATCTACTAAAAATCCTCTAAAATCATCAATTAGTGCATCACATAAGTTTTTTAAAGTGATATTAAAATTATTTTCTTCCATACTTAATCTCCTTAAATTTTTATTATTATTTTTGAGTTAACATATTTAATATTAGCTTACAATCAAAACACTATTATTCTAATTATACTACAGATTAGTTATATTGTAAATAAATTTACATAAAATTACAAAAAATCTAAAATTTTCCAATAAACGTCAATAAAATAATAATGATTGATTATAACGTAAAAATGTTTTTATTAAAGAATAGACATTTCTTTAAAATAATATTATAATATTATTACTAAAAATATTAAGGAGAAAGACATGTTTAATATAGAAGAAGAATTAAAGAAATTGCCGGGAAAACCTGGTGTATATGTTATGAGAGATAAAGATGATAATATCATATATGTAGGTAAGGCAGTTTCTTTAAAAAATAGAGTAAGGCAATATTTTAGGAAAACGAATAAAACAGAAAGAATAAAAAAGATGGTCAGTTTAATTGACCATTTTGAATATATAGTGGTAGATAATGAAGCAGAAGCTTTAATATTAGAATGTAATTTAATAAAAAATAACAGGCCTAAATTCAATGTTTTATTAAAAGATGATAAAACATATCCATATATAAAAATTGATTTAAAATCAGACTATCCAGGTGTATTTATAACAAGAAGACTAATAAATGATGGTTCTAAATATTTTGGGCCATATGCAAATCCTGGAGCGGCAAAAGAAATGGTGAGTTTTATAAAAGAAAGGTTTAAAATTCATAATTGTAGAACACTAAAAGAAAGAACAAGGCCTTGTTTAAATTATCATATAAATAGATGTTTAGCACCATGTATGGGTTATGTAAGTAAAGAGGAATATAGAAAGCAAATTGATGAAATTACAGATTTGCTAGAAGGAAAGACAGATAAACTAATAAAAGAATTAAATAACGAAATGAATGAGGCATCAAAAAAATTAGATTTTGAAAAAGCGGCAGATTTAAGAGATAAAATACAAGCAATAGAGAGAGTTTCTGAAAAACAAAAAGTTTCAAATATATCAGAAAATAACATTGATGTAATTGGAATTGCAAAATCTGATTTACAAATATGTATAGAAATTTTCTTTGTTAGAGGAAGCAAAATGATAGGAAGAGAGCACTATTTTTATACAGACTTAAAAGATATGGAAGATAGCGAAATTTTATCAGGTTTTATAAAACAATATTATTTAGATAATCCAAATATTCCAAACAAGATAATGGTAAGAGAAGATGTAGAAGATAAAGAGGCAATAGAACAATGGTTATCCACAATTTTAGGCAAAAAAGTGGAAATAAAAAGCCCTCAAAAAGGAGAAAAATTAAGGTTTGTTGAAATGGCTGAGAATAATGCCAAAGTTACACTTGAAAATAAAGAAAAAGATAAAAGTGACATATTACTAGAACTTAAAGAGGTATTAAATTTAGAACTATTGCCTAGAAAAATAGAAACATATGATATATCAAATATATCTGGTGAATATATGGTAGCAGGAATGTGTGTAATGCAAGATGGAGTTATTAAAAAGAATTTATCCAGAAGATTTAAAATAAAAACAGTGTATACCCAAGATGACCCCAAATGTATGGAAGAAGTAATTACAAGAAGATTAAAACATTCAATAGAAAATCCAAATGGAGGTTTTGGAAAGCTTCCAGATGCTATATTTGCAGATGGTGGAATAACACAAATAAGAGCAACTAAACTGGCAATACAAAAATATAATTTGAATATTCCAGTATTTGGAATGGTAAAAAATGATAAACACCAAACCAGAGCATTAATGGATGAAAATAGAAACGAACTTGAAATATCTCAAAATTTGATGAACTTAATAACTAATTTTCAAGATGCTGTTCACGATACTGCAATTACATACCATAGAAAATTGAGAGATAAAGATATTACGAAATCTGAATTAGATGATATTGAAGGTATAGGAAATGTTAAGAAACAAGCATTACTAAAGAGATTTGGAAGTGTTGAGAATATTGGCAAGGCAAGTATTGAAGAATTAATGAAGGTTAAGGGGATAACGAAAGATTTAGCAGAGAAATTGTTTGACAAATTTCATATAAAATAAGAATATTTTCAAAAAACTCGCATATACATATATAAAGAAGGGATGATGTATATGGAATATGCAAAGGATGATATTTTTCAAATTAAGTATAATGAAAGTCAGAATAGACTTGAAATTGGAGAAAAAAGTTGGACAAGTAAATTAAAAAATAAAATTAAAAATCATAAACTATTTTCAACTGTTGTTATGGTTTTGGCGGTTTTTTCTATAATAAATATGATTATGATTTATAATTTTGTAAATATTTTGCAAAATATATAGAAATGTGATAAAATGTTACTATTCTAAATCAAAGAAAGGGTAGTAATATTTTTTTATGAAATTAGCAAATGAATGGAAAGATTATAAAATATTAGATATGGCAGATGGCCAAAAATTAGAAAAGTGGGGGAATGTGATTTTATCTAGGCCAGACCCACAAATAATATGGAAAGATAAAAGTTTCCCTAATAAATGGAAAGAAATAAATGCAACATACCATAGAAGTAAAACTGGTGGAGGCTCATGGGAGTTTAAAAAGAAAATGCCAGAACAATGGCAAATAAAATATAAAAATTTAACATTTAATATAAAACCAATGGGATTTAAGCATACAGGTTTATTTCCAGAACAAGCTGTTAATTGGGATTGGATGATAGCTAAAATAAAAGCTGCTAAAAGGCCTATAAAGGTTTTAAATTTATTTGCATATACTGGTGGAGCAACAGTTGCATGTTTATCAGCAGGAGCATCTGTATGTCATGTAGATAGCTCAAAAGGTATGACAACTTGGGCTAAAGAAAATGTAGTATCATCAGGATTAGGAGAGAAGCCTGTTAGATTTATTATTGATGATGTAGTTAAATTTGTAAATAGAGAAATTAGAAGAGGAAACAAATATGATGCTATAATAATGGATCCTCCATCTTATGGAAGAGGAGCAAATGGTGAAGTATGGCAATTTGAAAATAATATATATGATTTAATAGAACTATGTTCACAAGTTCTATCAGAAAAACCATTATTTTTCTTGGTAAACTCATACACTACAGGAATATCAAGTAAAGTTTTAGAAAATATTTTGGATTTAACAGTTAGAAAAAAATATAAAGGAAAATTAGAATCAGGAGAAATAGGGCTTCCAATGGAAAATTCAGAACTTGTGTTACCATGTGGGATTTTTAGTAGATGGGAAGATTAGGTCTGAAAAATAATTACAATTTTGGCTACGTCAAATATGATTTTTTTCCAAACTAGCTTTGTGTATAAGGAGAGGAATGGTCTATATAATGCAAAATTTAAAAGTAATATTTGAAGATAATCACATTATAGTGGTAGAAAAACAGCCCAATATACCATCACAATCTGATAAAACAGGTGATATAGATATGCTAACACTTGTAAAGCAATATATAAAAGAAAAATATAATAAGCCTGGAAATGTATATTTAGGGTTAGTACATAGGTTAGATAGACCTGTTGGAGGAGTAATGGTATTTGCTAAAACTTCTAAAGCAGCCTCTAGGTTGAGTGAGCAAGTAAGACAAAAAGTTTTTAAGAAAAAGTATTTAGCAGTAGTAGATGGAAAAATAGAAAAAGAAAATGGTACACTTGAAGATTATTTATATAAAGATGAACGAAATAATATAAGTAGAGTTGTGGATAAAGAAAAGAAAAATGCAAAATTAGCAAAATTAGATTATAAAGTATTAGCATATAATGAAGTTAAAGATTTAAGTTTAGTTGAAATAAATTTACATACAGGAAGACATCATCAAATAAGAGTTCAGCTATCAAATTTTGGACATAGTATATTTGGAGACCAAAAATATGGAACTAGAGGTCAAGGAAAACAAATTGCGTTATGGGCATATGAATTAACAATAGAACATCCAATAACTAAAGAAAATATGACATTTAAAGATTTGCCAGAACCAGTGGGGACTTGGTGTATACTAAAATCAATTTAAAATTTTTTGTCAATTATTTTAAACAAAATTTGCAATTTATTAATTTATATGTTACAATATCGTAGTATTAGTTGAGACAAAAAATGAAAGGAATGATAATATAAAATGGAAATAGCAAAAGGTATATTAATAGTAATCTACTTTATAGTGGCACTTGCATTAATAATTTTAACATTAATACAAACAAAGGAAGATGCTGGGTTATCTTCTACAATAACAGGTTCATCAACAAGTAATTTCTATGAAAAAAATAAAGGAAGAACAAAAGAAGGAAAACAAAAAAGATGGACTATAATATTAGCAGTTGTATTTGCCATATTAACTATAGCTTTAGGAATAATTTATATGGCATAGGTTATAATAATGAAAGGGGACGTTGCCATTAGGGACGTCCCTTTTTGACAATTTCTCGACCATGGGGGACGTTGTTCACCTATGGTCGAAGAGAAAGGAAACAATAGTATGGAAGAAAAGAAACAAAAAATTTTAGAGCTTATGAAAGATAAAGATTATGTGCCTATGAAGGCAAAAGAAATGGCTATGATTATGGGGGTACCAAAAAAAGAATATAGCCTTTTTCTAGAAATTCTTAATGATTTAGAATCAGAAATGAAAATTCAAAAAAATAGAAAAGACAGATATAGAATTTCAGAGAAAACTTATTATGATGGTATTTATCGAAAAAATCAAAAAGGTTTTGGATTTGTTAAAATAGAAAATAGAGAAGATGAATTATATATATCAAAAGAAAATTCATTAAATGCTTTAAATGGAGATAGAGTTTTAATCGAAATTATAGAAGAGCAAAACAAAGTAAAAAATGCAGAAGCTAAGGTTGTTAAAATACTAAAGCATGAAAAGGACACTATTGTTGGAATTTTTCAAAATAATAGGAATTTTGGTTTTGTAATTCCAGATGATAGAAGCTTTGGAACAGATATTTTTATCTCAAAAAAGGATTTTGGAAAGGCTAGAAATGCACATAAAGTGCTAGTAAAAATAACTAAATATCCACAAAATGGTAGAAAAGCAGAAGGAAAAGTGTTAGAGGTACTAGGAAATGTTAATGAAGCTGGTGTGGACATGCTTTCACTAATAAAAGAATATAAATTACCATCAACATTTCCAGAGCAAGTTGTGGAAGAAGCCAAAGGATGTGGTAATAAAGTAGATAAAAAAGATATTCCAAACAGAGTTGACTTTAGAGATGAAATAATATTTACAATTGATGGAGAAGATGCAAAAGATTTAGATGATGCAGTAAGAGTGGGAAAATTAGAAA
>CAMJYG010000041.1 GCA_946409935.1 uncultured Clostridium sp.
TAAATATGAAAGGAGCGTATGGTTATTTAAGTTATTAAATATATCATACAAGTAAAAATGGCAAGTAAACATTCAGCTAAAAGATTTGAAACAAAAGATAAGCAAAAAAGAAAAAGAAAAATAAATTTAAGAAGTTTACTAATGCTAGTATTTATTGTTGTATTTATATTTTCAGGTGTAAAAATAATAAAATGGATCTTTGGTAATAAACAAAATGAAAAAGTACAAAATAATCTTTCTCAATATGTAGAGATTAAAGATGATGAAAATAATATAGATGATAATGCTTATAAAATAGATTTTAAGGCATTAAAAGAAAAAAATAGTGATACAATAGGATGGCTAAAAGTAAAAGGTACTAATATTGAATATGTCGTTGTAAAAGGAACTGATAATGATTACTATTTAAGTCATAACTTTGAAAAGCAAAAGAATAGTGCAGGTTGGATATTTGCAGATTATAGAAATAAGTTTGATTATACAGACTATAATACAGTTATCTATGGTCATAATATGAAAAATGACTCTATGTTTGGAACACTAAAAAATGCTCTAAAAGAAGATTGGTATAACAACGAAGATAATAGACACATTATATTAGTTACAGAAAAAGGTGCATTTACTTATGAAGTATTTTCTGTATATGAAGAAAAAGCAAGTGATTATCCAATTCAAACAGGATTTTCAAATGATAATGAATACCTAAACTTTTTAAATACAATTAAAGATAAAAGTATAAAAGATTTTAATATAGAATTATCAGCAGAAAAAAGTATTATTACTTTATCTACTTGTGGAAATAACAATAAAAATAGAGTAATATTACACGCAATAAAAGAAAACTAACTTGTTTAAAATATTTTGGAATTATAAACAAATATTAGAACAGAAACTTATAATTTACTAGTAAATAGAAAAATTATTAAAACTATAAAATATTAAAATACACATTTGAATTAAAAGTAGTAATAACATATAATACAAATAATTCAAAAATTGCCAACAAAGTTGACCATTTGTTGACGGCATATAATAATTTTAGTACAAATAATTACAAATAATACAAATAATA
Organism: uncultured Clostridium sp.; assembly: GCA_946409935.1. GTDB lineage: Bacteria > Bacillota > Clostridia > TANB77 > CAG-508 > CAG-269. The sequence goes on from CAMJYG010000041.1 coordinate 1,073, forward strand.
TTAAAGTTTCCCAGTGCTAAAAACACATAATACAAATAGTATTTTATAATACAAATAGTACAAAGTTTTCCCCTACATGTGGTTCGGGTTTGAAGTACAAAAACTGTCACGGAAAGAACGTGTAAATCATTATTATCAAAGATTTGAAAGATAACATAAAATTTTCTAAAAATTAATTTGTCAACCAAATTTATAAAAAAGTTAATATTATGCGAACAAATCAAAGAGTTAACATTTTACTATATGTTGACTCTTTGTCTATATAAAAAGGTATTTATATTATTAATTATTTATAGGGGAAGGTATTTATAAATAAGACATATTTATTCTGAAAAAGAAATAGATTCTATACTTACAAGATTTAGGAAAAATAAAACATTTACATGTCTATTTTTAACAGCGTGTTTTACAGGATTAAGAACAGGAGAAGTATGTGGCTTAACGTGGGATGACATAGATTTAGAAAAAAGATTAATAAATATCAATCATAATGTTTATCACAAGAACAATGAAATAAATGGAAGATGGTATTTTGGAACTCCTAAAACTGTAAATAGTATAAGAAATGTACACATAAATTCTACACTATATAATATATTAATTAGATATAAAAATTTACAGAATTATAATAAAAAGAAATATGGTATTAACTATATAACTTACCATTTAGAAAATATCGTAAATGATTATGGAAAAGTAATTGAGAAAAAAATTGTAAAAAATACAAATAATAGATTACCATTTAAAGAATTAAATTTAGTATTTACGAAGGAAAATGGAATATATTTAGGAACTGATATAATTAGATATCCGTTCAAAGTCATTCATCATGAATTGGGTATTAAAAAATGCAGATTCTATGATTTAAGAGGTAGTTATGCTACTAAGATTTTACGAAATGGAGCAGAAATAAGAGATGTTGCAGATATTTTGGGACATAGTAGAATAGAAACAACTGAAAATTATTATATATCAAGCTCAGAGAAAACAAGAAAAGAAGCGAATGATATGTTAGAAGAAATTATAAAATCTGATGTAATAAATGATATTATGAAATATTGAAAAAAATGATTTGTAATAAATGATTGCAATATATTTATTCTATTGTTATAATAAAAAAGAAAAAGGGGGAAGGAAAGTGAAAGATACAATAGTATATTTAGTCAGACATGCTGAAACTGTTAACGAAAATGGTATTAGAAACACAAATGAAGATTCTCAAATGATTAATGAAAAAGAAATCTTGTCAGTAGAAGGAGAAGAACAAGCAAAAAAATTAAGTGAAAATAATGAATTGAAAAATTTAGATATTATTTGGTCAAGTAGTTATGCTAGAGCTAAAGCTACAGCAAAATATATTGCTTATGCAAATAATTTAACTTTTAATTTAGATAATAACTTAAGTGAAAGAAAATTAGGAAATTTAACAGAATTAGGAGAATTTATGAAGGATAAAAAAACCAGAGATCCTTCACAAGAACAATTATTAGATAGAAAATATAGAACATCTGATGGAGAAAGTGCAGAGCAAACTAGAGAAAGAATGAATAAATTTTTTAACAAACTACTTAAAGAATATGAAGGAAAAAGAATTGCAGTAATTAGCCATGGGGGTTCAATAAAGTTCTTTTTGTTAAATTGGTGTACAGTAAACGAAAATGTTAAACTTGTTTATAAAGATGATTTAATATTAAATATAAAATCGCCATGTTTATTAAGATTGATTTTTAGAAAAAATGAATTGATTAATTTGGAACAAATAGATTAATTAAAAGCTATAAAATGGATTATAGTATAAGTTCGTTTTATGGCTTTTACTTAAAATTAATGCAACTACATAACTATGTGTGCCTTTGAGCGAAGCGAGAAAGGAATGGAATTTATAATGAATATTTTAATTATAGAAGATGAATATAGTTTAGCAGATGCAATATCAGAAACATTAAAAAACGAAAGGTTCAATGTGTGTATTAAAATCGATGGTGAAGAAGGAGAAGATGAAGCCTTAACAGAAAATTATGATTTAATTTTATTAGATGTCATGCTTCCAAATAAAAATGGATTTGATATATTAAAAACTTTAGGACAAGCAAAAATAAAAACACCAATAATAATGCTTACTGCTAAATCAGAAATGGAAGATAAATTAAATGGATTAGAACATGGAGCAGATGATTATATAACTAAACCATTTGCAATGAGAGAACTAATGGCTCGAATAAAAGCAGTTTTAAAAAGAACAAATAATATTGAAAACACTGACTGTTTAGAATATGGAGATTTAAGTTTAAATATAAGAAATGCAAAATTAAAATGCAATGATAATGAAATTCAAATAAGTGGTAAAGAACTTGAGATATTAGAACAATTATTAATTAATAAAAATAAAATTATTACAAGAGAAAGCTTAGCTGAAAGGATATGGGGATATGACAGTGATAGCGAATATAATAATGTAGAGGTTTATATTACATTTGTTAGAAGAAAACTTAAATTAATCGAATCTAAAGTTTCAATTAAAGCAGTTAGAGGAGTAGGCTATAAATTGGAGGCATAGCTTGAAGAATAATTATAATTTTGGCTGTATTAAAATTTTGCTTAAAAATGCTCACATACACAAAGTATGCTCCGCTTTTTACACAAAATTTTGCTTTGCCAAAATTTAATTCTTTTCCAGCCAATTTGTGTCTTAAGAAAGGAATGTAATTAAAAATGATTGAAAAATTAAGAAAAAAGATTTTTTGGATAATTCAAATATCACTTTCAGTAATAGTACTAGGAGTAATTATCTTATTTACAAGTTATAATTACAAAAACACGATAACATCTTCGTTAATAGTTATGGATAGATTAGAAAAAAGAATTGAACTTAAACAAGATGAGCCTAATGAACTTAAAGAAGAAAGGAATTTTAGATATATTGAAGGTGTATATAAATTAGAGATAAATAACAATAACACAATTTCAAGAGCAGATGATGTAGCTGATGAAATAAAAAACTATGCAATAGAGGCTATTAACAGCAAATTTGACGAAGGATATATTGGAAATTATATATTTAAAGTAAGAAAACTAGGTATAAATGGAAAAGAAATAACTTTGATAGAAAGTGAAGATACAATAAAGCAATTAAAAATTACAATTATTGTATCAATTGTAATTGGAGTTTTAGGATTAATAATTATTTATATTATTGCAAAAAAAATATCAAAAACTATTGTGAAACCTGTTGCTGAAGCATTTGAAAGACAAAAGCAATTTGTATCAGATGCATCTCATGAACTTAAAACACCACTTGCTGTTATTGAGGCAAATGCAGATGTTCTTCAAGATAAAGTCGGTGAAAACAAATGGATTACATATATTCAAAATGAAGTTCAAAGTATGAATAAATTAGTAAATGATTTGCTAACCTTAGCAAGAATGGAAAATGCAGTAACAACAAACAATCAAAAATTTGATTTGTCAAAAGAAGTTCAAATGTCAGTATCTGTGTTTGAAAGTATAATATATGAAAAGCAAATTAAATTAGAAACAAATATTGATAATGGAATTGAGTTTAATGGAGATAAAGAAGATATAAAACATATTATTTCTATTTTACTTGATAATGCGATAAAACATACAGAGGTGAATAATAAAATAATTGTAAATACCTCAAAAGAAAAAAATGTTATAAAAATTCAAATAAAAAATCAAGGAAAAGCTATACCAGAAGAAGAAAGAGAAAAAATATTTGAAAGATTTTATAGGATAGATAAAGCAAGAAGTAGGTCAGAAAAAAGATATGGACTTCGGTCTTTCTATTGCCAAAGGGATAGTAGAAAAATACAATGGAAGAATATATACTACTTCAAAAGATGGATTTACAAGTTTTATCGTAAAAATATAAAAAATTAAAAATTTTGTAGCGCAAAAATCTACAGAGAGCACATTTAAAATGAATTAAATGAATATTATATTTTTTAAAAGATGCAAAAACGATGTATGAAGAAATGAAGAAAAATTTAAATGCTCATTCTAATCAATTATCATAAATTTAAAATAGAAATATAAACAAAAATATGAAAAAATTAGCCGTAATGCTAATAATTTATAGTATTTTTTTTAAAAACTATAAATTCAAATTAGTAACAAATTATACAAGAAAGAAAATGGAATAAATATTATTAAATTAATTTTTTAGTTACAAGTATTATTTGAATCTAAAGCAGAAAGTGTTGCTAGGGTATCTCCGTAATTGAACAAAAAATGCAGATAAAATTGCTAATTCGTCAGAAGATTTATCTTTTGCAATATTACATGCTAGAATAGAAATAAATGTTACAAATTCACAATTCTTCACAGTCTCTCCCCCTTTTAAGATATTTTATGTGATATTTATTTTTTTGTTAATGTCAAAAAATTAAAATCTTGTAAGATATCCAATTGGAACAATATATGAAATAAGAACAGCATATGCTAGAAATCAGATACAAAGAATATTAAAAAGGCAATCACATGAATTAGATAGTATTCCTGGTATAGATGAAGATAGTGCAAAGGCAATAATAGCAGAAATAGGAATAGATATGAATCAATTTCCAACAGTAAAAAATCTTACATCATGGGCAGGAATGAGTCCAGGAAATAATGAAAGTGCAGGAGTAAAAAAAGAGTAAAAGTACATCAGGAAATAAAGCATTAAGAGCAACGCTAAATGAATGTGCATGGTCATGCATAAGAAGTAAAAAAAACAGAATATCAGCTACTTATTGGAGATTTGTAAAAAGAATGGGACCACAGAAGGCAATACATGCAACTGGAAATTTAATATTAAGATTATGCTATCATATATTAGTAAATGGAATAAAATATGAAGAACGTGAAGAAGAAGAATATGAAAAAATATTACAAAAGAAAAAAGAAAATCGAATGATAAAAGAGCTTGAAAAAGCAGGTTATAAAATAGAAATTGCTAGTTAAAAATAGAAAAATTATATATCTTAAATGGTAAAATATGTAAAAATACATATTTAGACAATAGGGACTTTTTGGTCAAAAATCAGTCCCTATTATATAAATTTGTACAGAAATTTTCTGACGAAAATTTCGCACCAGAACAAATTAACGGAAAGCTTTACTATTTATAATTTGTTACTAATTAAAATTTATAGTTAAAAATAATATACAACAAGTTTATTGGCTTTCCGATTTGTTCTACTCTATATTTAGCTTCTTAATAGATCTATCCACGAATAATATATTTTCTTAAACATGGAAAATATATTTATTTTATCAACTGAGTTTTTAGCAACTATATCAATTGATGACATTTTATTACCATCTAATGAAAAAGATATTTCTCCGAAGTTTTTGACCTTCTTCAATTGGAGCTTGTAAATTTTCCTCCAAACTAATTTTTTGTTCAACATTGTTTTCTTGACCTTTTTCAATAATCGCACCTGCATTATCAGAAAGTACAGCATCAACAGTTGAACTAATGCCTTTATCTATATTAATTGATTTTATTAAATCTCCTTTTTTACCAAAGTCTTTATAAGAAAATTTATTAAATCCGTAATCTAGTAATTTTTGTGCTTCATTAAATCTAATTTTTGTTGAAGGGGCTTTCATAATAACAGCAATTAATGATAAATTATCACGAGTAGCACTAGCAGACAAATTATACAAAGCCAACCCTGTAGAACCTGTTTTTAATCCGGTTGCTCCTTTATATGTTCTAATTAATTTATTAGTATTTGAAAGTTGTGATTTACCATCTCGCAGACTATCAGTCCAAATTGTAGTGTAATTGGTTATTTGAGGATGTTTTGAGAGTAATTCTCTTGACATTAAAGCAATATCATAACTTGATGTAACGTGCCCATCTTCATCTAGACCATGACAGTTTTTAAATGTGGTATCATTCATTCCAAGTTCTTTTGCTTTATCATTCATCATTTGAACAAATGCTTCTTCTGAACCGGCTATATATTCAGCCATAGCAACTACACAATCATAGAGTGTACAATTTCGGCACAAGAGGAAATGCAGAAAATAAGAATATTTTGATTATAAACACCTAAAATAAAAAACTGAATTTTATAGCAGTTTTTTATTTTTTTTTGAAATTTTTATGTGAAAGAAGTGAAAAGAAAATGAGTGAAGAATGTACTGTAAGCTATTATGCTATTATTCCGGCAAATGTAAGATATGATAATGAATTAACAGAAAAAGCAAAACTATTATATGGAGAAATCACATGTTTAAGCAATAAAGAAGGATATTGTTTTGATTTGAATAATTATTTTGCAAAACTATATAAATGTTCTACTAGAGCGATTCAAAATTCAATTTCAAAATTAGAGCAAAAAGGATATATAAAAGTTGTAATTGAAGATAATTATAGAAAAAAAATTTTTATAACCACACCTGGAGCAGATGAAAGAAATTTCACAGGGGGGATGAAAAAAATTTCACCCATAATAATATAAATAATAATAATATAAATATTAATAATATAGATAGTTTATTTAATTATATTATTAATAAAAAAGAGCAAATTCCAAAAGAATTCGAAAAATATGAAAAAGCAATAATTGAAGTATTAGAAAAATATGATATGTTATATACAAAAGAAATATTAAAGTTTATGAAGCTAGAAAACATAGAAAAGGTAAAAATAGTATGTTATTCTTTAGCAATGACAGTAAAAGAAAATGTAAGCAATTAATTCAAGAAACATATACATTATTGTTTCAAGAAAATATGTCAAAATTTCAGCGGTTTAAAAGAATTACAAGAACATTTGGAGATTTGTCTAAACGAGAAATAAAAGAAATGATAAAAAATAATAAAAGTTCAGGGATTGATTGGTATAATGAACTCTAGATAGACATGAGGAACAATTTGAAATTGATTTTATGACTTCGATGCAGAAAAACAGGGGGGATAAAGAAGAGCAAGAAGATGAGGAAGAAATGTAGAATTTAATTTCATATTGTGGTATAATATCTCGCAGAAAGATTAAGATGTAGTATGATTATATAAAATTATGGTAAAAAATGTTAAATATTGAATATAAAGAAGATTTAGAAGAATTTAATAAAATATTGATATGGAGTTTAATAAATTTGCTACACGAAATGAAGTTATATGTAATTATAAATAATTTGTTTTTATTGCTAGGGATGGAGAAACAATAAATATTTTTTAGTAAAATATTTTTAAATTATAATATACAGGTAAAAATAGTAATTATAAAGGAGTAAGATATGGGAAAGATTGAAATGATTGGAATTATTGATGATAGTTATAGTTTTGGACAGGTAAATGTACCAGATGATGCAAATATTTTAAAAGCTGATATAGATAATTTAAATCCGATAAATCAGTTATTTTTTTGGCTACCGATAATTTTATGTTTATTAATTCCAATGATAATAAAACAAAGAAAATATGGATTATTTAATAAAGAAGAACAAATAAAAATAAAAGAAGAGAACATTAAGAGATATAAGTTAGATACCACAGGCAAAAAAGTATGTTTTGTAATAAAAGAGTATTTAAAAATAGTTGTAATATTGATGATAGTAGGTCTATTATCAATGCCGATTCATGAAATTTTTCATGCTATTGCAGGTGCAATATTTGGAGCAGATATGAAGGTGGGATTTATTTATCAAATGTTTGCAGCAGTTGCAATAACAAGTTCGAAATTAAGTAAAATGCAATACTTGATATTATTGCTTACACCAGTAACTGTATTAGGAATAATACCTGCAATACTAATTTTGTTAAATTATCCTAAAAAGATAAAAAATGCAAAATTAGCATGGATAGCTTTAACTGCATGTATAATATTTATAATGACAACAGGTCCGGATTTGATAAGTTCATTTAATATTATAAAAAATGTGCCAAATGGTGCGGTTATGCAACAAACTGACAACAATATGTTTTGGTATATGCAAAAAAATAAATAGACAAATATTAAAGAAATATCTACAAAATAAAATGGTAGATGGAATTTTAAATATTCCCAAATAATATAAAATTTTATGAATTATAATATATCGGTAAAGAAAAGAGGTAAGCATATGATCAAAGAAATAAATTCAGTTTATTTTATATATGATGGTAAAGTAGAAGTTGATGAAATAAATAAAAATAAAATTAAAGATTACTGGCATAAATTACAAAAAGAAACTGATTTATTGCATGAAGGAAAAATATTAATTGTATCAAATTTTGTTAATAATCAAAGTGATTATAAAATTGAATTAAAAGAAATTTCTTTTTCACATTATATGTACGCAAAAGAAAATAAAACCGAGGATTTTAGGGTTATGTTTTCTGGAACTTACATATTAACATCTGATGAATATGTAGTGTGTGTATTAAATAATTATTATGAAAATGAATTGAATTTTGAAACTCTTAATTTAGTAGGAGGAATGGCTGATGCTGAAGATATAGTACGTGGAGAATATTCTAGTGAAAAGTGTTTAAAAAGAGAATTTAAAGAAGAACTAGGTTTTGAGTTGGAAGATGAAAATTATGATATAAAATTAAAGTATTTAAAATATCCATCAGAAAATGAAAATCCAGTAAGATATCCAATTGGAACAATATACGAAATAAGAACAATATACACAAAAGAACAGATAAAGAAAATATTTGAAAAGCAATCACATGATAATGAAGTAAAAAATTTAGTATTTTTTTCAAAAGAAAACTATAAAGATATATATAATTATGAACATAGAAAACAATATATTGCAGAATTATTAGAGAAAATTTTGGGAAGATAAGATTATATGAATTCACATGAAGACGAAAAAAAGCGTTATGAAGAACTAAAAATAGATTTATTTGAGAAATACAAAAATGAAAGAAAGAAATATACATTTGGAAAAGATAAATATATCAAAGAAATAATAAGTAAAGCAATAAAAGATTCTAGTAAAAAATAAAGAATTTATAGGAAGGATGTAATAATAAAAAATGAGAGTTTTTGATACGTATATATTTAATATCTTTGAAAAAGTAAGTTTCAAAGATACTAAACCTTATATTGATAATATGTTAAGAGAATTAAGATATTCGTATAATGACATATCTTTTAGGATGATACCATATAATAAAAATCATATTGATAAATCTATATCTAAATTTCCTGCATTAAAAAAATATTATCTTACAAAGGATTTAGGAAATAATCGATTTGAATATCAATTAACTAGTTATACTACTAACTGGAAATCTGGTGAAATTCATACAGATAAAAAAGATTGGTCTGAAATCACTAATTTGCTTTCAAAGATTCCAAGACCATACAATTTTTCAGATTGTGAACTTATACTTGATGGTATTAACTGGTATGATGATTCTGATAATAGTATTTCTATTGCAAATTGGAAATATGGGGAAGAGAATTATTATTTAATAGATTATTCATATATTTATTCTAATAGAATCGCACAAGTTCGTCACAGTTATGATGGGAAAAAAGAGAATAATATTCATATAACAATTGATGTTACAGATGATAATGGCATTAGAGATAGTAAAGAAATTATAAAAAAATTAGAACCATATTTAGGAAAGGATTACAGTATACAAAGGAAATGTGTTTTTGATAAAAATGAATATATAAAATTTAATAATCTAGAACAAGTACATTATATGAAGCTAAAAGAAATAGGTGATTCTATACTGCCGAATTCTAGAAATATGAATGAAGTTGATTACAAGATTCCTCTTCAACATATTGCTGACAAAGCAACTATTAATGAAGCATTTAAAGGAACTAGTTTTAAGAGAGAAAAAGGACAAATAAATCTATTACATGATTATTCTTTATTGGATGAGAAAGGTTATAAGTATTCAGTATTTGTTCAAAAAATTTCATCTTGTAATTCATTTAGATTTTCCCTTGAGATATCAGGTTATAATTTTCATATATTCTATCAGCACCCAGATTATTTTGTGGATAAAGAAGGAGAATCATTGGATATACTGAAGAAATTTGCTGAATTCTGTGAATATACAATACACACTTATAGTAATGAAATACAAAAAGATTTTGGTAATACTCCTGATTGGTATAATGTTAAATAATTGAATAAGTAAAGAAATATAGTTGTAAAAATAAAAAAATGTCTAATTAGATATAAAGTTATCATTGAGATTGGAGAAAAAATGTAATGAATAATGAAATTGTTTTTGTAACACATAATACAGGGAAAATAAAATCAGCAGAGAAATATTTTAAAAATTTAAAATTTACAACCTTTAATTATGAATTAGATGAACCCAGAAGTGATGATATTAAAGAAATAGCAACTGCTAAGGTTAAACAAGCTTTTGAAATAGTAAAGAGACCATGTATAGCATTAGATACGGATTTTAGAATTGAAGAATTAAATGGTTTTCCAAGAGCATTTGTGAATTTTTCATTAGATACAATAGGCATAGCTGGAATTTTAAAGTTAATGGAAAATAAAGAGAATAGAAATTGTGCATTTAATGAGTGTTTAGCATATCATGATGGAAAAGAAATACATTATTTTTATGGGAAACATCCGCGGAAATTTATCTACTACAGTAAAAGGGCTGAATAGAGAAGAAAAATGGTCAGACTTATGGTATATTTTTAAGCCTAAAGGCTTTGAAAAAACTTTAGCTGAAATGGATGATAAAGAAAGAGAAGATAGAAGAAAAATTGATGGTTCAGTACAAGCAATGCGAGAATTTGCTAAGTGGTATGAAAAAGAAAGATTACCTTAGATACAACAGATATAATTATGTTTGGTTATGAAAGAATAGGATTCTATCAAGGACAAATAGTAAATGAAAGAATGTATTATATTGAAAATATATGTATTATTTCTGAATACCAAAAGAAATGTAGTAGAACGGAGATGTTAAAATCAATAATTGATGAATATGCGGATATAAATATTGAAATACAATTTTTTGAACAAAATCCAGTTGGAAAATTATATGAAAGACTAGGCTTTGTACATGATGGAGAAACAGAGTTTCATTATCAGATGATAAAAAGGAGAAGGTAGGGTTAAATATGATAATTGAATATAATTCAAAATATGATGAAGAAATAAAAGACTTACTGGTACAGTTACAACAATATTTAGTAGATATGGATAAAGAAGGTTACAATAAAGTTGGAAATGATTATAGAGAAAAATATTTTATAAAAACTATGGATGATATCAAGAAAAATAACGGTAAAATTTTACTATATAAAAGTAACGAAAAAATATTAGGATTAGTTGTAGGAATAGTAAATAATGATAAGAGAATTGAGTTCGATTTTAATGCACCTAAACGAGGTAGAATTACAGAATTAATTATAGATAAAGAGTGTAGGGGAAAAGGTATAGGAAAGAAGCTACTTAACGCAATGAAAGAATATTTAAAATCTGTTGGTTGTGAGAAAATATTAATTGCTGTATTTGGTTATAACGAAAGTGCTATAAAGTTTTATAAGGAAAATGGATTTCATATAAGAATGATAGATATGATAGAAGATTAGATAAAAAAATATTGGAGTAAGGAAGGGATGAATTTTAAAATGAAAATAATAACATTATGTGGAAGTTTAAAATTCCAGAATGAAATGATGATAATTGCTGAAAAATTAGCACTAGAAGGTAACTGTATTCTTACACCTACATATCCAGTAATGAAAAATATAGAGATAACAAAAGAACAACTTTTAAAACTAAAAGAAGAACATTTTAAAAGAATAGAATTGTCTGATGCTATATTTGTGGTTAATGTCAATAATTATATTGGCAATAGCACTAATTTAGAAATAGAATATGCAAAAAAATTGAAAAAAGAAATTATATATTATACTGATATGAAATAATAAAAAAGTGAAAGAGGTAAATATGAAAAAGACAGATTTAACATTAGAAGTTGAAGATTATAAGCTTAATATTAGAGCAGCAGGAATAATAATTCATAATGGTAAAGTTTTAGTACATAGAAATACAAACAGTAATCACTATGCATTAGTTGGAGGAAGAGTCGAGATTGGTGAAGATTCTACTTCGACACTAAAAAGAGAAATACAAGAAGAAATGGGAAAAGATATTGAGATTACAGGATATGTTTCTACAATAGAAAATTTTTTTGAGATGGAAGATTCAAAATATCATGAGATAATGTTTGTACATAAAGCAGAGTTCACCAAAGAAGAGGATAAAAAAATAGATTACACTATAAAAAATATAGAAGGAAAAGATTATTTACAATATGAGTGGATTGATATAGAAAAAATAGATGAATATCCAATTGTTCCAAAAGCTATTAAGGGGATATTAAAACAAGGAGAATTTCCGATACATAGTATAAATAATGATATGAAGAAGGAATGATAGCAAATATGAGAAAATTAAATTTAATAGTTGTGTTTAATCAAAAATTAACTAAAGGACTTTTCTGTATTAGAGCTAAAGAACCATACAAAGGAAAATATAATTTTGTTGGTGGTAAAGTTGAAGAAGGCGAAACCAATGACGAAGCAGCATATAGAGAATTGTTTGAAGAAACAGGAATAACTGAAACCGACATAGAATTAGATTATTTTATGGATTTAAATTACTTTAAATATGGAAATAATTTGCAAGTTTATTATGGGATTTTAAAGCATGATGTTAATTTGGTTGAAGAAAAAAATAAATTAGAATGGATAGAACTTAATGATGAATTATTAAATAATAATAAATTTGGAGGAAATTATAATATCCCTCATATAATAACGCAAATTAAGGTGTTCTTAAAAAATGGAACAGGGCTTGGGAAATATTAATATTAAACAATATTAGATTTGAGTACAAGTTAAATTAATAAAAAAAGAAGGGTGATGTTATGGAAATTTTAGAAGATGTATTGCCCGATATCCATTAATTGACTATCAACTTTAAAGGTAGTAAAATTTAATATGAAAACATATAACAAATTTAGAAGCCACACGGCTTCTTTTTTTGCTATGTAGAAAGGACAAAAGATAAATGAAAAATAATACACAGAAAAATAACTATATTGATTTTACTAAAGTTGAGTTACAAAAATTACATTATATAGTTACAAAAAAATCAAAATATGCTATAATCTAAAACGAATTGAGGTGTAAAGATTTATGTTAGAAAATGTAGAAGTTTTAGCACATAGTTCTATAAGAATAAGTAAAAATAAAATTATTTATATAGATCCTTATAACATAGAAAAAAATTATAATGATGCAGATTTAATATTTATAACACATGACCATTACGACCATTATTCTGAAGAAGATATAGATAAAGTAAAAAAAGATGATACAGTTTTTATTGTTCCAGAAGAATTATTAACGAAATTGCTAAAAAAGGGAATAAGACAAGATTGCATTATAGCAGCCCAACCAAATCAAACAGAAAGAGTTTTAGGAATAAGATTTGAAACAGTCCCTGCCTACAATGTAAATAAAACATTTCATCCAAAAGAAAATGGATGGGTTGGATATATTATAGATATAGATGGAATTAGATACTATATTGCTGGAGATACAGATATAAATGAAGATAATAAGAAAGTAAAATGTGATGTAGCTTTAGTACCAGTTGGTGGAACATATACAATGGATTTTAAAGAAGCAGCACGATTAATAAATGAAATAAAACCAAAGATTGCAGTTCCAATACATTATGGTAGTATAGTTGGGACAAAACAAGATGCAACTGATTTTGTGAAATTATTGCATCCTAGTATAGAGGGTATAATTTTGATGAAGTAATGAAAGAAGGAATAAAAGATGAATTTACTAAATGTTTGCACAAAAAATGAGATAGAATTAATAGAAAACGCTGGATTTAAAGTTGAAAATAAGGATTATACCACAGATGAATTAAGAAGATGTGAAGCACAAATTACAGAATATATTATGTCGCATAGTTCTAAAAATGGAGATATTGGAAAATTGAGTAACGAGTATAGTAGTATAATTAGGACTTTTGATATGAAATAGATATTATTTTTAGATTTTGAAATAGTAGTAATATTAAGGAGAAAGTATTTATATGGGAAAAGTAATAGCAATATGTGGTAAAATTGCAAGTGGAAAAAAATATTATGCCAATCAAATAAAAGAAAAAGAAAATGCCATTATCTTAAATACAGATGAATTAACATATGCTATGTTTGATAATGAACAAGGCGAAAGATATATGGAACTAGCTGAAAGGGCTAATGAATATTTATTAAATAAGACAGTAGAACTTATAAAAATAGGTTGCAATGTTATTTTAGACTGGGGATTCTGGAGAGGTTACAATAGAAGGTATGTAACTGAGTATTTTAAATCAGAATAAATGAAAAGAGGAATTAAAATGAGGAAAATATTATTGACTAGTACAGGTTTTGAAAATAAAAATATAGAAAAGAAGTTTCTAGAATTATTAAATAAAAGAACAGATGAGGCAAAAGTTTTATTTATAATTACTGCAGCAATTGATCCAGATGCTATTAGAATATTGTCAGGCTGTCTTGAAGACTTAACTAATTGCGGTATTAAAGATGAGAATATAACTATATATGATTTGCACAAAATTATTCCAGAGGAAGAATTAAATAAATTTGATGCAATTTATGTTTGTGGTGGTTCAACAAAACATTTAGTATCACGAATGGAAGAAGTAGATTTTAAACATTTAGTGGGAAAGTATTTAGATAATGGTGGAATTTATATTGGAGTTAGTGCAGGAAGTGTATGTGCTAGTGGAAAATATCAAAATGGTTTAGATTTTATAAAAAATATATTAGATGTTCATTGTGATATTGGTAGCCCAAATGGTTATATTACAACAAGTGATAAAATTTGTTTGACTAACAATCAGGCTATTTTTATTAATGATAATAGTATGGAAATATTTGAGTAAAGGAAATGAAAATATATGATTATAGAATATGATTCTAAATATAACGAAGAAATAAAGGATTTATTAGTTCAATTACAACAATATTTAGCTAATATAGATGAAGAGGAATATAACATGGTTGGAGATGAATATAGAGAAAAGTATTTTGAAAAAACTATGGAAGATGTAAAAAAATTTAATGGAAAAATATTACTCTATAAAGATAATGAAAGAATAGTAGGATTAATAATAGGAATTGTAAATAATGATGAAACAATTAGTTATGATTTTAAAGCACCAAAACGTGGAAGAATTACTGAATTAGTTGTAGACAAAGAATACAGGGGAAAAGGCATAGGAAAAACATTACTTTATGAAATGAAAGAACACCTAAAAGTTATTGAATGTTATCGGAAAACAATAATAAAATGTTGACAAACGCAAAAACAAATAGTATAATTCTTCTATATTTAATTATGGAGGAATTTTTTTATAATTATAATATATGATTTTGATGGTACATTAACACCATATTCGTTACCACAATAAAATATGATTAATTATGGAGGAAGTTTTATGCAAATAGTTGGAAAAAATAGTATAGGAAATTTCTTAAAGATATTTCTTCAGATATGTTTTTATTTTGGAATAATTCTATTGGTAATATTACCTTTTATATTAAAAATGTTAGGATTTAATATGGGAGCAAGTATGTTTGTTATATACCCTAATGGAATTATATTATTATTAATTACACGAAATTTTATAAAATTATTTGATAGTTTAAAAAATAACACCCCATTTTGTATAGAAAATGTAAATATTTTGAAAAAAACAAGTGTAATAAGCTTTATTGAAACAATATTTTGGCTAATAGACCTAGGATATCAACTATTGTTTGTAAATGCTAAAGATATAGTTTTTATTGTAACTTTAGGATTTTTAAGTATATTATTTTTAGGTGTTGCAATTGCATTATATATTTTATCAGAATTATTTAAGCAAGCCTATGATTATAAAGAAGAAAATGAATTAACAATATAAAAAAATGCAAAATGGAGGTCGTTTATGATAATTGTAAATTTAGATGTTATGATGGCAAAAAGAAAAATATCATCAGGAGAATTATCAGAAAAAATTGGAATTACACCTGCAAATCTATCAATATTAAAGAAAAATAAGGGAAAGGCAATAAGATTCTCAACTTTAGATAAGATTTGCGATGTACTTAAATGTACACCAGGAGATATATTAGAATACAGAGAAGATAATGAATATAAATAAGAATGAAGGATATGAAGAATGAAAATAAGTAGAAAAGGCTATTTTATAGCGTTTATAACTATATTAATTATTGAAGTTATTATTGCATTATATGTACATGACAATTTTATAAGACCATATGTAGGAGATATATTAGCAATAATCTGTATATATTTTTTAGCGAAAACAGTGTTTTTAGAAAAAATAAAGAATTTGAGCTTATATATTCTATTGTTTTCGATAATGGTTGAATTTATACAATACTTTCAAATATTTAATAATTTAACAAATGATAATTATGTATTAAAAATAATATTAGGAGCTACATTTGATGTAAAAGATATAATATGTTATATAATTGGATATTTAATAATAATTGTATTAGAAAAACATTTGGTTGATAAGTCAAAATAAGGAGTTGATGCAATGAAAAAGTTACTTTTGTTACGACATATAAATCAAAAAAAGTAAAAGATGATATAATTAATAATAAATTTTTCAATATATACAATGTGGAAATAGGTGAAAGTCAATTTAAAAAAATAAAAATACAAAAAGAAGAACTTGAAGATATTAAATTATTTTCCATTGATGAGATTGAAAATATATTAAACAGTGAAGATAAACATTATAAATTTCCACAAAAATCAGAATTGGCTATTATGATTATAAAAGAAAATAAGAGTTATAGATTGAATAATTTTATTGATACGAGGTAAATGAATATGGAAGAAATAGTATTTGTAACACATAATAAAGGAAAAGCGAAATCTGCTGAAAAGCATTTTAAAAATTTAAAAATAAGTACATTTGATTTTGAATTAGATGAACCAAGAAGTGATAGTTTAAAAGTAATAGCAACAGCAAAAGTTAAACAGGCATATAGTATTGTGAATAAACCATGTATTGCTTTAGATACAGGATTCTTCATAGAAGAACTAAATGGTTTTCCTAGAGCATTTGTAAATTTTTCATTAGATACTATAGGAATAGATGGAATTTTAAAATTAATGGAAAATAAAGAAAATAGAGCATGTAAATTTGACGAATGTTTAGCATATTTTGACGGCAATGAAATTAAGTATTTTTATGGGAATCATCCTGGAAACCTTGCTTATAAAAAACAGGGGATAGATAGAAAAGAAAAGTGGTCAGATTTGTGGTATGTTTTTAAGCCTAAAGGATTTGAAAAGACATTAGCTGAAATGAATGAATATGAGAGAGAAAATAGAAGAAAAGTTGATGGTTCATATTCTGCTTTAGAGAAGTTTGCAGAATGGTATCAAGGAAATAATTAAATAAAGAATAAAGGAGAAAGAATAGAATGAAAATAAGAAATGCAAATATTAAAGATTTAAATAGAATTGCAGAAATAGAAAAAATATGCTTTCCGCATTTAGAGGCTGCTTCAGAAAAATCTTTTGAAGGAAGATTAATTGATTATCCTAATCATTTTTGGGTATTAGAAGATGATGGGAAAATTGTATCTTTTATAAATGGTCTTGTTACAGATAAAGAACATTTAGAAGATGAGATGTATTCTGATAGTTCAATACATAATGAGAATGGAGCATGGCAAATGATATTTGGAGTAGATACTATACCAGAATATCGTGGAAGAGGATGTGCAGGATTATTAATTAAAAATATGATAGAAACTGCAAAAGCAGAAAATAGAAAAGGATTAGTATTAACTTGTAAAGATCATTTAGTAAAATATTATTCAAAATTTGGTTTTATAGATGAAGGTATATCTGAATCTAATCATGGTGGGGTTATTTGGCATGAGATGAGATTAAGTTTTTAATTTGAGATTAGACAGAAAAAAAGAAAATGCAGTTGACGAAAATTACCAATTTATGTTAAAATATATATAAATTCAATTTAGTTATGTTTTAAAAAGAAACCTAGTAGAAATTTATATCAACTAATAGAGAGGTAATGGAGGGTGGAAATTATCAGAATATAAATTTTGAATTACAATTCTTATAGTAACTAACGTGTTGCTACGAATAAGCTATAATGAGGCAATATTAAATAAATATTGTGAATAAAGGTGGTACAACGAAGCCAAATTCGTCCTTTAACAGGATTGAATTTGGCTTTTTTGAAATATTGGAGGTGGTAATATGCCTAAAAGTATAGATACTCAAAGGCAATTTTATCTAAACTTAAGTATTATATGGAAATATAGGAAGGAGTAAAGATAAAATGAATAAAATAGATAGTATAAAAAGAAAAACAGTACAAATATTTTCAGAAGAGGAATTAGAACAAAAATTAAAAAGTGAAAAAAGATTAACAATAAAATTTGGAGCTGATCCATCAAGACCAGACTTACATATAGGACATTCAGTTCCATTAAGAGTATTAAAAATGTTTCAAGATATGGGACATAAAATTGTTTTTGTAATAGGAGATTTTACAGCAATGATAGGGGATCCGTCAGGAAAAAGTAAAACAAGACCTGCATTAACTTTTGAAGAAACAAAAAAATCAGCCGAGTCGTACTTTAATCAAGTCACAAAAATATTAGATAAGGATAAAACAGATATAGTATTTAATTCAGAATGGCTTTCAAAGATGAATTTTGAAGATATAATAAAATTATCAAGTAAATATACAGTTGCAAGAATTATGGAAAGAGATGATTTTAAAAATAGATTTGAAAATAATTTACCATTATCTATGCATGAATTATTATATCCGTTAATGCAAGGATATGATTCAGTTGCAATTAATGCGGATATAGAAATTGGAGGTACTGATCAAACATTTAATTTATTGGTAGGGCGAGAATTACAAAAAGATTATGGGCAGGAACAACAAATAGTAATGACTTTTCCATTATTAGTTGGCTTAGACGGAAAAGAGAAAATGAGTAAATCACTTGGAAATTACATAGGACTAAATGATACACCTTTTGATAAATTTGAAAAGAGTATGAAAATACCAGACAATGTATTAAAACAATATTTTGAATTGGCTACAGATTTAGAAGAAAATGAAATAGAGAATATTATGAATGGAGATATAAGAAACGCACATATTAGATTTGCAGAAGAATTAATTAAAATGTATGACTGTGATGCAAATTTGGAAGAAATAAAAGAAAGATATAACAAAATAGCAAATGGTGGAATTCCAAGTGATATTAAAGTAATAAAAATAGAAGAAAAGGAAATAAACATATGTGATTTACTTTTAAAGATTGGTTTTAGCAATTCAAAAGGTGAGGCTAAAAGAATGATACAAGGAAAAGGAGTAAAGGTAAATTCAAAATTAGTGGAAAATATTAATGAAATTATTGAAATTGATGATGAAAAAGTAATACAGTTTGGTAAAAATAAATTTATAAAAATTACAAGATAGGGTTCAGTTAAAAAATATACAAGGTTAAATAAAAAATGGAAAGATGGGGAGTTAATTATGGGCTATATTTCAGAAATAAGAAAATATGTTGGATATCAGCCAATACTAACTGCTGGTGTGGGATTATTTGTTTTCAATGATGAAAATAAAGTTTTAATGCAACTTAGAACTGATTACAATTCTTGGAGATTTCCAGGAGGAGCTATGGAATTGGGAGAAAGTTTTGAAGAAGTGGCAAAAAGGGAATTAAAAGAAGAAACCAATTTGGAAGTTGATGAATTAAAGCTAATCAAAGTTTTATCTGGAAAAGATACATATAGAGAATATCCAAATGGGGATAAATTATATGATATTACTGCAATATATGTAATAAAAAAATATCATAATAATTTAAAAATTAATGACGATGAATCTAAAAAATTAGATTGGTTTGATATAAATGATTTACCTTTAAATATGACAGAGCATACAAAAAATTATATAAAAAAATTTGGAAATATTTTAGAAGAAGCTTTAAAAGAATTTATATCAGTTGAAAGAAAAATATAATGTAATACTAGGAGAATAAATGGTACAGATAATAATAGGAAATATAATTGCACTTATAGCATCAATACTAATGGTATTGGCAGGATTTCAAAAAAAGAAGAAAAAAATATTATTTATACAAATAATACAAATAGCATTATCAGTAATTAGTAATCTTGTTTTAGGAGGATATACAGGTGCTATAATTAATGCAGTAAGTTGTGTTAGGGATATTCTATGTTATAAGGAAAAGATAGGCAATAAAGAAAAAATTATTATAATTATATTGGCTGTGGGATTATCTTTTGTATTTAATAATTTGGGCTGGATAGGATTGTTGCCATTAGCTGCTACCGTAGTATATATAATATTTATGAATACTAAAGATGTAGTAAGATTTAAGATTCTAATAATATTTTCAATGATAATGTGGTTAATATATGATTTATATATTAAGTCATATACATCAGGAGTATTTGATTTTATGAGTGTAATCGCTAATTTAATAGCAATTTTACAAATTAGAAAATGCAGAATTAAATAAAAGATTAACAATTTGAAAAAATAAATAATCCCAAAAGAGGATATTTAAAATTATTATTAAAAAATAATATCTAATTATAAATCATAGGCGCAAAAAAAAAAAAAATTATGTAAAGTTTGACAAATATAAAATATTATGCTAAAATAAAAAACATATTAAGAGTTTACCTATAGTGAAAAAACTAGAGCGGTAAAGGATAGTTTAAATAGAAAATTATCTACACTTTAAAAGTGCTAAAATATTAGGCATTGCAAAGGAGTCTTAACAGATTTCTTTCAATGCTTT
Organism: uncultured Clostridium sp.; assembly: GCA_946409935.1. Lineage (GTDB taxonomy): Bacteria > Bacillota > Clostridia > TANB77 > CAG-508 > CAG-269. The sequence goes on from CAMJYG010000041.1 coordinate 21,974, forward strand.
TTTATTTTTACAGCCTTGTAAATTTTTAGAATTAAAGATAAGAAATAAAAGGAGTTGAATTTAAAAAGAATAAAGCGACAGGAAGAAGTAGAAAAATAAGTTATAGAGGTGAAGATGAAATGGATGATGAAATAAT
>CAMJYG010000042.1 GCA_946409935.1 uncultured Clostridium sp.
ATTTTTTTACTTCTTTTGTGAATAACTTATTTATAGGGCTGAGTAGTAACTTTGATTTCTCAAGCCTAACTAGAATATTACAATATTCCTACTATTTTTTAGTTAATTCATAACTTTGTTCAACTAATTCCTTGATTAAATTTTTATCACACTTATCACTTAAAATTATAGTATTCCAATGTTGCTTGTTCATATGATATGCTGGAATAATATAATCATATGATTTCCTTAATAATTCTGAATACTCAGGTTCGGTTTTTATGTTTAAATATTCTTCTCCTTTAGCATTCATAAGCAATGCAAACCATTTATTATTACTTTTATGCTTCATAGTTACTGAAATATTATCATTTGGAAATGGATAATCTTCATATACACTTGGTAGTTCTAAACAAAAACTTATAACATCTTTTCTATTCATCATATTTTCCAATCATTCTAAATATTATATTAAAATTCTACTACTCTTGGGGCTTCTGTAAATGAGCAAAAGATTGCTTTTGCATTTTCAAAATATAATACTTCCGTATTATCATCATCTGCAGAATACATATTTTTTAATACAGGATTTTCATCTAACATACTTGCTTTCGCTTCTCTTCTATCATCTCTAACTACTTTTCCTTCTAGCCTTATCCACTTTCCATCAACAAATCCTGATATTTCTACATTAGGGTTGATTTGCATTTGCTTTGATACATTTTTTGATTTACCTGTCTGAATATATAACTTATTTTCAAATATATTAACAGCACCAAAAGGCCTAACTCTTGGTTGATTTCCTTCTTCTGTTGCTAAATAAAATGTACCACATTTCTTTAAAAAATCATAAACTTCTTCCATACCTAATCTTCCTTTCATTTTTATACTAATGTGCTTACTTCAAATGCACTTCCACATTTGCCACATCTATATTTTCTTTTAAAATTTTTACATAACCTTTGTCTATAAAATTCTTGTCCACAAGTTTTGCATACAACTTTATACTTATATTTAACTTTTTCATTATATTCTATATTACTGTTTTCAAAATCTTGCTTTTTATTACCAACTCTTGATATATCATATCCGTAAGTAGTGTTTATTAGTTTTGCATACTTTTTAAATTCTGTACCGTGATTATTACAATATGGCATACAGTGTATCAATTCGTGCATTATTGTATTTTTTATAATTCTGTCATCAAGTTCTATTACCCATTTACTGATTTCAATATGATGTTTGTTAAACTTTTCATATTTGACAGTCCTTCTTCTACCAATTATAGATATTGTTTTATAACTTTTATCAGGTTCTTCTTGCTTACAACAGCCATATCTTTTATTATTTCTATTTGAAATAGATATATCAATCTTACCATATGTCTTTTCATCTAAAATATCTATTCCAATTTTAGTTAATTCAGTTATACACTCTAAATATAGTTTATTTAATTTCTGTTCCATTATTTTCAACTCTTCTTGATTATCTACTTTATTTTAGTTTCATTTTATCTTATACATAAAGAAATTTATATTGTTTGGAATAAATCCATTTTTTGTTACATACCAATATTTAGTTGCAAAGCTTCTTGGCTCATCAACTTTTTCTTCTAACATATTTGCATTTTGTTCTTTTAAATATTCTTCGTTTTCCTTCAAATCTCCACCATATCCAATTACAAATATATATTTGTTAGGTACATTCGTGTTTGGCTCTGATATTAACTTCTTTATATCATCTGTGATACTTTTACAATTATTTTCTTGCCATATCTTAAATTCAATAAATGCTTGTATATTACCGTTTTCATCTTTCAAAGCCAAATCGCTATGTAGTCCTTTATTTGATGGATAAGGTTCTTCCCAATCTACTTTATATTTAAAGTTATTCTCTAATAATGCCTTAAATATTAAATATACAAAAGTTGTTTCATATAAACAACAAATCCCATTATGCTCTTTTTCATATAACTTTTTATTATTTTCTGTTTCTCCAAATAGCTTTCTTAAAATAATATCTTCCTGTTCTATTGCTGTATATGCTATTTCAAAAAATTGTTTCATATCTTGTTCCATTTTTAAATACTCCTTTTCAATATATTATTATATTCATTACACAAATCTATTATATACATACACCTTTTCAATGTTGTTTTCCAATCTGATTTAATAATAATGCTACCATAATAAATTCCTAATAATCCACCTGTTATTGCTGAAATCGTATCTGTATCATCACCGAGATTTACAGCCTTTAATATAGTATTATTATAATCTTCTCCATTTAAAAATAACCACATAACTGCTTCTAATGTACTTACTACATAGCCACTACTTGAAATATCATCTGCTGAAACCTTTGCTATATCATCTTGTAAGATTCTGCTGTACTTACTTAAAGCATATTCACTAAACATTTCATAATTCGTCTTTTGAAGTTCCTTATAGGCTTCAAATTTATTTATTCCATCTAAAAGTAATAAACAATATCTTGTATAAATATAACAGCCTAGAACACTAATCTCGTGTGCGTGAGTTATGCTTGAAACCTCTCGTACTAATTCATATATTTTATTATCATCTTCAATCTGCTTATAATGTATATAATAGGCAATAGGTAGTATTCTCATAAGTGAACCATTACCATTGTCATATTCTCTATTTCCACCACAATTAACTGCATCATCTTGTTTTAGTTCATACTTTACAATTGATTGCAATGTTGTATTTCCAATATCAAAGCATTTATTAGTTGCTGTATATTCAGCATTTCTATACCATTTCAAAAATTTATCAGCCATATCATTAGTATTTATTGTACCAGTTTCAATAATAGAATGAATTGTTGCTAGTGTCATAGATGTATCATCACTCCAAGTTCCTGCTGGTACATTATGTGTTCCATTTCCAATCATATCTGTAATAGGATATTGTTTTAATTCCTCTCTGCTTTTAAACTCTGCTGGTACTCCCAAAGCATCTCCTATTGCAAAACCTAGTATTCCATCTTTAACATCATTCATTTTTCTAACTCACTTTCTCATCTAATATATTCTTCATATATGCTATAAAATTCTCTTTATTTCTACCTATTGTTATACCATCAAGATAAAATTTTCCAGAAGATATAAGCCATAATATTTTATCAATTTTGTATGGAGTAACACTATTATTATATACAGTACAATCAGCAGCCATCTTTACTACTGCTTCAAATACACTTATAGGATTTTCATCTGCAAGATTTAGCTGTACAAAAATATCAATAATATGTACATCAGGTTTTGGGTAATTCAAATACCCTAATTCTTTTAACATATCACAAGCAAGAGCAAAACCTATTCCACTTATTTTTGAAGAAATCAATAGAGGAAGTGATATTCTTGTAACTGTATTATAATCATATAAATTTACAAATCGCTTGAAATCATCAACATCTTTAAAATTATTGATAAACTTTGCTGCATCAAAAACAGACTTGCTCCATTTGTACCAACTGTTTCTTTTAGTATCTTCACTTGTTATATTAAACTCTTTTCTAAATATGTGATATAAGTCATTTACAGTCATACCTGCGATAATCTTATAATCATAATCATATAATATTCTTTTAAATTCATTATATCTTTCATCAAATTTTATAACATTAGGCATTCTTTGATAGTTTTGTGCAGAATGAATAATCTGTATAAATACATCTTTTAAAGATGTAAATTTTGCTCTGTCGCCTTTAAAATATTTCTCCAAACCATTTTCATTTAATTGGTCTGGTAAAATTTTTAGCAGATATTCATAAGCACATTTATATATTTCTACATTCTTGTTCATAACATTACCTCATCTAAATAATAAAGCTATTATTACTTATTTTCTTCTATTTGCAAACATTGTATCATTTTCTTAAAATTTATTCAAGATACATAAAATAGAGAATAGATTTCTCCATTCTTCAATTTTTCTATATCTACTATGCAGGTTTTTTAATTTTATAATTCTCTTTCATATTTTCCATACCTTGCTTTTGTTCTGCAAATGTTTTTTGTAGATATAAATAGGTAGTAGAAATATCTTCGTGGCCTAATATATCTTGAAGTGATTTAACATCATTACTTGAATTACTTTGTAAATATTCTTTTGCAAATAATCTTCTCATTGCGTGTTCGTGTCCTTTATCTAGTTTTAATTTTGCTTTACCAGTTAAATATTGAAAATCTTTCCATATTTGAGAATGAGATAACCTTTTAGTTTTATCTCTACCGTGAAATATAATTCCATCTTTTATATTCATAGTATTACAATAGTCTAACATTTGCTTCTTTACCCATTTAGGAATTGGTATAGTTCTTGTTTTTTCTTTATTAGTTATTTCAATTTTTGATGACTTTAAAATTTTAAATAATTCTAAAGAATATTATAATGCACCTAAATTTAACCCAAAATATTTTTTTATGAATTGTATTAATCTATCACAAGCTAATTATAGATCTGATTTTTTTGAATTTTATAATTGGCTACTCTTTATGCAAAAATTTCGAAATAATGTATCCCCACCGATTACCATATCTATCTCAAAAGTGCCACCAACATAACAATTGAATAGTTTTTTCCGTATTTCTGTTTTAAAATATTAGAAAAATATAAAGAAAGAAGGTGAAAAACATATGGAAAAAACAAAGTTAGAAAAAGAAAACGATAAAAATGCTATCGCTTTATTTAGGTTTGCCATAATTGCTCCATTAATCAATAATACTAGCGAATATAAATCTAAAGCAGAATTTTTTAGAACAGCATCTTTAAAAAAATACACACTTCCAAATGGAAAGGAAATAACAATATCAGAGGGAATTATAAAAAAATGGTACATAAATTACTGTAAAGATGGTTTTGAAAGCTTAAAGCCTAAATATAGAAGAGATATTGGTTGTTCAAGAACCGTTCCAATTGAGTGTATAGATAAAATTACTGAATTGAAAGAGAAATATCCATATATCACAGGAAAAACTATTTATAATAAGCTTGTTGAGGATGGAGATATATTAGTAAAAAACGTATCATTAGCTAGCTTATATAGATTTTTAAATAACAATAAATTCCATAAACACAGTATAACAGAAAGAAAAGCTTTTGAAATGGAATTTTCTAATGATTGCTGGCAACGGAGATACCTCACATGGTCCGATTTTAACTATTGATGGTAAAAAGGTTCAAACTTATCTAATTCAATTAATAGATGATGCTTCTAGGCTTATAGTAGGACACCAATTTTTCTTAAATGATAATGCACTAAACTTCCAACTAGTTTTAAAACAAGCAATAAAAACTTATGGTGTACCTAAAAGAATTTTTGTAGATAATGGAACACCATATAAAAACCAACAATTAAGCTTAATATGTGCAACAATTGGAACAATTTTGATCCACGCAAAAGCGTATTCCCCTCAATCAAAAGCGAAAATCGAGAGATCTTTTAGAACAGTCAAAGATAACTTTTTAAACTGTGAGGATTGGACAAAATATAACTCTTTAAAAGAATTAAATGACAACTATAGAAATTATATAGCATCAGAATATAATTCTAAATACCACTCAGGAATAAATGATATTCCTAGAAATCGTTTTCAAAGGGATTATGATAAACTAAAATTTATATCATCACATGAAGAAATTGATAAAATGTTCTTACATGTAGAAGAAAAACCAGTTGCTCTTGATGGTACAATAAGACTTGGTAAAAAAGATTTTGAAGTACCACAAAAATATATAAAACAGAGAATAATAGTAAAATATTCACCTGAAGATTTATCCTGTGTTTATATTTATAATGATAACACGAAGGAACTCGAGAAAGCTTATCCAATAGATAAAATAGCTAATTCAAAGATGAAAAGACAAACAATAAGCTATAGTTAGAAATAAAAAGAAAGAAGGAAATTTTATGTATGAATCGTATTTTGGAATGAAATTAAATCCATTTAAAAAAGATATAGATATAAAAAATACATATGAATTTAATGATTTTAAAGAAGTACAAAATAGATTAAAATATTTATTAAATAACAAAGGAATTGGACTAATTACTGGAACATCTGGAAAAGGAAAAACATATGGAGTAAAATATTTTGTAAAGAACTTAAATCCAAACCTATATAAAATAGTATATTTATCATTATCAACTGTAACAGTACTAGAATTTTATAGAAGTTTCTGTATAGGATTAGGAATAGAGCCACCATATAAAAAAATAGATATGTTTAACCAAATACAAGAAAGATTAAAAACACTAGTAAAAGATAGGAGAATCACACCAATTATAATATGTGATGAAGCTCAATATTTAAAAACAGGAATATTAAATGACTTAAAGATGTTATTAAATTTTGATATGGATTCTAAAGACTATGCAGTATTAATTTTAGTAGGACAACCCATGCTTAATGATGTATTATCTAGAAACGTACATGAAGCATTACACCAAAGAATAATAGTAAATTATATGTATATGGGAATAGAATTTGAAGAAGTAAAAAAATATATAATAGATAGATGTAATTTAGCTGAGATATCAAGTGAAATCTTTGACGAAAATGCTATAAAAGCGCTAGCTAGTAATTGTAACGGAAGCACAAGATATTTAAATAATTTAATAGATAAATCACTAATGATCTGTTGCAATCAGAAAAATCAGACTGTAACAAATGAAATTGTAATGCTTGCAGCAAATGATCTAAGTTTAGTGTAAAGGAGATTTAAAATATGACTAATAATCAATGTTATAGCTATGGAATTATGGCGATTAAAAATTTAAAAGAAAATAATTTAAAGATAACTCCAGATAATTTTTATTTTGAATTATATCAGTTATGGGATATTTATTCAGAAAGTCAAATAGAACAAGAAGTAAAAATGCTAGAAATAAATGAGGCTTTATTATAAAATCTAAAAATCCAGTATTTAATATTGGATTTTTTATTTTGCAAAAATTGGAAAAATAATTTGAGAATTGGATAATTTATTTTGAAATAGGCTATTTTTATTGGAGAATTTAATTTGAGGATTGTTGGAGAAATTAAAGTGCAAATCTACAGGTTTTTCTTTCATTTTTGTTGCGTTCATAAGCAATCCTCCTTTCGTTTGTATATATCTGAAAAGTTACCATCTATTGACAATATTTCATAAAAATTATATAATAAAGATATATATATCAGGAATATATTATATCTTATTGATATAGTTTAGCAACTTAACTATATCAAGTTTATAATATATATTTAAAAAAGTCAACTAGTTTTCTAAAATTTTATAAATTTTTTTGAGGTGTGAAATGATTAGAGAAGAAAAAATTGAATTTACTACAAAATGGTGTAAGTATAGTAAGTACATAATTGAAAAAAAAGATGAAAAATATTACATATTACCAGATAAAAATGCAAAGCCAAGTACATATGATCCATTTGAAGTAAAAAATGAAATATTAAGAGACTTATTAATTATTGGTAAAGAATCAACTGAAAATGAAGTAGCTAAAATAGGAAATAAAGATGTATCTGTTGAAGTACAAAGCAAAATGGAAAAATTCCAAAATCTAGTTTTAGAGTTTGTAAACAAATATGGTTTATTAGGTAATTTTAGATATTTACCAGAAAACTATGATTTTATGGATAATGGAGAGATTCCTGTTAATTTGGGATATAATACTTCTATGAGTGCATTGGAATTTGAAAAAAAGTATTTTTGGAAAGATTCAAAAATTGACTGGTCTAGAACAATGAGAGCTAATGATTATCATAGAAACACAGGATTAGATGATGACTTTAAGCAAACTGAAGGAGATAGACTTGATGATATGGTTTTTTCTAAAAATTATGCTGAAACAATATCTGAGATTATTAATTTTGCTACAATTATTTACAATAAAAAACTTTTAATATGTGCATATCTTTATGATGATGTATCAGATGATATTAGAGAATTATATCAAGATAGTATTTCAAATGATAGCTTGAAGAAGCCTAATATTTCCTATATGGCTGAAGATGGACAAATAAAATTTAAATGGAATTTTATGTCTTTAAGTGAAATTATAGAGACTATTCTACTTTTAAATGAAACATCTGGAAGAACAGAAGTAAAACTTTGTAAGCATTGTGGAAAGCCTTTTATTGCTGAAAACATTAAAGCTGAATACGACAGTATACAATGTAGAAATAGAGAGAATCTAAACAAGAGTAGACAAAAGAAAAAGAATTATATTTAATAAATTAAATTATTTGGAGGTTGTATATGGAAACAAATTATCCACCATATAAGATTACTGAAAAAATGTTAAATTATGTATCAGACATAATGAAAAAAATTGGAGAAGCAAATTATTTTGAAAGCATAAATAAATATCCAGAATTAAGAAGAAAATCAAGAATAAAGTCAATACATTCTTCACTTGCTATTGAGAATAATCAATTATCCTTATTTCAAGTCGAAGATGTTATAAATGGAAAACCTGTTATTGGAGAACAAAAAGATATTCAAGAAGTAAAAAATGCTTATGAGGCTTATGAACAAATTGATAAGGTTAACCCATATTCAGTTGAAGATTTAAAGAAAACACACGGAATATTAACTTTCTTAATTGAAAAAGATGCAGGTAAGTTTAGAAATCATGGTGAAGCAGTTTATGATGGAGATGTACAAATATTTATGGCTCCACCTCATACTATGGTTCCTAGTTTAATGGATAACTTATTTAATTGGATGAATGAAGTTAAAGATACATTAAATCCACTTATTTTATCTTCTATCTTCCATTACGAATTTGTTTATATACATCCTTTTCATGATGGAAATGGTAGAACTGCTAGAATATGGCAAACTGCAATTTTATCACATTGGGAAAAAGCATTTACCTACTTACCTATTGAAAGTATGATAAGAAAAAATCAAGAGGAATATTATAAAGCTATTCAAAATTGTAACAATGCAGGAGAATCAACTGAGTTTATAGAGTTTATGCTAAAGATTATTGATGACACAATAGATGAATTAATGAACTCAAAAGAAATGAAAGATAAGTCACAACTATTACTTTCTGAAAATGAAATTAAAATAATTGAATGTATTAGGAAAAATGTTTTAATAGGTGCAAAAGAAATAATTGAAGAGACTAATATTGCAGATAGAACTGCTAGAAGAATTTTAAAGAAATTACTAGATAACAATACTATTGAAATGGTTGGAAATAGTGAAAAAGATCCTAATAGAAAATATAGAATTGCTGAATAATGACAGAGTAATGACAGAGTAATGGCAGAGCTGTTTAACTTACTTCTTAGATAAAAAATGCAGTATGTTAAGCAGTATGTTATATAAAAAAAATAAAAATATAAATATTAAAAGTGAGATTATTATATGGCAAGAAAAGGAAAAAAATTTGAATTAGCATATAAATGGTTATATGATTTAGACAATGAAAAATATAAAGTTACCAGTCCTGCATTTCTGTTTGACCCATTTTCAGAAAGGAAAAGAGAAATAGATGTTTTAGTTGAATTTAGCGATAATGATAATTGTAATAGAAAACTAGCTATAGAATGTAGAGATAGAAATAAAATTCAAGACGTTACTTGGATTGAGCAATTACAACAGAAAAAAGAAGATTTGTCTTTAGATTATATATTAGCTACAACTACCACAAACTTTACACAAAGTGCTATAAATAAAGCACGAAAACATGGTGTCATTATAGAAAGAGCTGAAACATTTGATATTAATTCTATTCAAGATGTTACAAATAATGAATTTTTCTTTGATGCATTCTTTTTTAAATTAACTTTTGAAGAACTAATATTTGTAATAAAAGGAAAAGGAACAATAAGTTTTAGAGATTTGTTAAAACAATTGTCTTTTGTAGAGCAATTGGAATTATTAAATGAATTAAATAAGGAATATTATTTTACAATTGAGCCACATAATTTCTTAAAAAAAGCCAATGTAAAAGAAGAAGATTTTTTTCAGAATGATAAAGATAATAGTATCGTTATAAACAATGAAGTACATTTTGAAAATAATATACCACCATTTTTCCTAAAGAAAAATATCATATTTTTTACAAATAAAATCAAAATCACACCATTTAGATTATCCTTACCATTGAACAAGTCTTTATCCATCTTTGAAGTAGAAGAAAAGAAAAACAAGAAATACTGCGCAATATTTGGCAATGAAGATGACTATGTTGAAATAGGATATATAGGAGAAAATAATTATCATAATATTAAAATATCATGCAGAAAATATCTACGATTTGCAGGAGCTAATATGCATATTAATACTATCTTTCCTAATTATGGGGTTAATATGAGAATCAACTGGGATGAAATAAGTAAAAATTTATTAGGTGAATTTGATTTTTCTAAAATTTTTTAAAGCACATAGTTTTAAAATTCTATGTGCTTTAAATTATTATTTTTTAATCTTTCTATCTTTTTCTACTGCTTCTACTTCATTAAATACTTTGGAATCAAAAAAATCTTTTAAAGTTATATTTGCGCCTTCACATATATGTAAAATAGTTGAAATAGTTGGTTCCGCAACTTTTCCTCTTAATATATCACTAATATTAGATGGAGAAATTCCACCTTTATAAGAAAGTTTATATGCAGATATCTGATTTTCATCTAATAATTCAATTATTCTTAATTTAATAGCTTCTGGCAATAACACTTCTATACCAACCTTTCAAGGAAAGTATAACAAACTACTTGGAAAGATTATTTGGAATGTTCCGAAAATTATATTTTTAAAGTATTGCCAAAAAATATCGAATATGGTAATATATTTTTGTATGAATAATTAATATAAAAAAGGGGGTGAAATAAATGGAAAAATCAAATAAAGCTGTAATTACATTATTAATAATTATATTAATCGCTGTTTTAGGTATAGGTGGCTATTTTATTTATACTCTAAATAACAAAATTGAACAACAAAATAGTTCTATTGCTGATTTAAAAGCTGATAACCTAAGGAGTCAAGCTACTATAGAAAATATGTTAAAAGCTAACTCTCAAACATCTAACGCTGAAACACCTAATAAGACTACTACTTCAGCAACAACACAAGCTTCTGATGAAGATGTTATAAAGGATTTATTTCTTGCTAAATTAAAAGAATTAAATAATACTAATTCAGAAAAACTATTAGATTATAGAGTTGATAAAGTTGAAGTATTATCTAATAGTGAAAAACAAAATTGGGTTGAAATGGGTTATAACTCAACAGACATATTAGCTACTGTTACATATTCAGTTAAACCTAAAGATGTAAACAAATCAAATTGGATAGCAGGAAATGGCGAAGTAAGTGGTGAATGGATAATTAATAAAACTGCATGTGAATGTTTAAGAAATGGAAAACTTGTTAATACTACTGGTTTTGCAACAAGTTTTTAATATATAGGAATAAGAGATTACTTTCAAAAAATAATCTCTTATTTTTATTATCTTAAATACCTATCATGTGTTTTTTTATGTTTTATCTCTTTAACAATTTCTTTTGATTTTTCAAGTTCAAGTTGATTTTTAAGCAGAATGGTTCTATTTTCAATTTCATAGCAGTTAACAATAATCTTTATTGGTTTTCTTAATTAAAGCCTTTAAATCGCCAATCTCGTGCGTAATTTTTTCTTTGATTTCTGGATTTGTTTCTTTTTTTCTTTTTCTCCATAGATTTTCTCTTTTGCCTTTTAAAATTCTTAAGCTTTCCTCTAAATTGTATCTATAAGATTTAAGTTCTTCTAAATTATTAATTCTATTTTCAGCAAGTAAAATAGTTTGCTGACATAAACTATCTAAATGTTTTAAGGATATTTTCATTTCTTTTGTAATTGGTATTCTTCTATTTTTATTTCCTTTTCCTATTAGTACAACATAATTATCTTTTAAAAATAGTTGCTTGCTTTGTAAATCAGAAACTTCTTGAGCTCTACTAGCTGTTTCATACATAAATAGTAAAATTAAATAATCCCTAAAACCATATTTGGTTTTGGTATCTGGTTTATTGATTAATAACTTAATTTCATCTACTGAAAAATACGACATTACCTTAGTTTCAGCTTTTTTCTTAGGTATTGTTAAAATATCTGAACATAAATCAAATATTGCTAATTCTCTTTTTTGTAAATACTTATAAAATGATGATATTGCTGCTAATCGCTGATTTCTTGTTGAGATACTATTTTTTCTTTCGTTTTCTAAATAATCCAAAAATTTTTCTATTTTTTTATAATCAATAACCTCAATATCCATTTTATTAATATTAATTTTATATTCTTTTTGTAGATATTCAAATAATATAACAAAAGTATCCCTATATGAGCAAATTGTTCTTTGGCTTGTACCAATTACGTTTGGAAGATATTCTGAAAAGTAATTGGTTATATAGTAATTCAAATTTTTAGTCACTATATATCACCTTGCTTTCATATAACCCATTTGTATAGTTTTTTACTTTTTCCTGACATTTTTCAGCTTCCTCCTGAACTAATCGTAAATAATATTCTGTTTCTGTTATTGATTTATGTCCTAGATATACTGATAATACTGATGCTGATGTATATAAATCAAATCCTTTTTCTTCCATTTGCTTTAAACTATTTACTGCAAAAGTATGACGCAAGTCATGTATTCTTTGACTTTTTCCGTCATATCTAATTGGTATTTCACTTTCTTTTAATAATTGATGAAATAATTTTCTTACTTTTGTTATACTTATATGTTTATTATTTATACCAGTAAATATAAAATCACTTTTATTATTATAAATATTACTATCAATATACTTCATAAATTCAACATTTAATGTTTCAGATAAAGGAATTTCTCTTGTTACATTATTTTTACTATTTTCTATAATTATATATTTTTCTGTACTATTGTAATTATAATATTTTAATCTATGAACCTCTGAAAACCTTAAACCACAACAATAATATAAACACATCATTATATAAAAAGTATAGTAATCTTTATCTATATTTATATTATTCTTTAATTTACTAAACATTTTTCTTATTTCATCACTATTATAAATATATGGGATAAAGTTACTTTGATATTTTGTATTATGTCTTTCTGGACAAATTATATTTTCGTATTCTATTATGTTCAAATATTCACAAAATTTTGAAATCTCTGCTAGATATGAGCATAACATTAGCTTACTCTTGGCTTTACAATATTTTTGCCACATTTCTATAGTTTCTTGATTGATTTCTTTTTGTTTTAATTTTATGCTATTAAAAAACTTATCCATTTTTATTAAATAATGGTATCTTGATTGACCATATTTGTAACCACAACTTCGTTTATATAACAAATAATTTTTAAGTTCTTCTTTAAATATACTTGTAAAAGGCGGAATATAATTGCTATTTTCCATATTCTGGCACCTCCAAAGTAAGTTCTCTTAGATGAGTGGTATCTTTTGATATATATATTTCTGTCGTTTTTATATTTCCATGTCCTAATATTTGACTCAATGAACTTATCGGAACATTTTCTTGAATCATACTAGTTGCTAAACTATGTCGCAATGCATATGGACCATGATGTTTATTTTCATAATTTATATTCGCTTGGTTCATAGAATTAGTTACAATTCTATAAATTGGAGATGTACTATGAAATTTTGTATATGGTCCATTTCTTGTTATAAATATATATTCTTTTTCTTCACTGTCGGGTCTGCCGTTTTTTATATAATCAATTAATGGATATTTAACTTCATCTATTAAAGGCAATGTAAGTTGTTGCTTAGTTTTATGCTGTATATAAGTAATTTTATTATTTATAAAATCTATATTTTCAAATTTTAAATTAATTATATCTCCTGCTCTTAACCCCAAATATGCTAATAATGTCAAAATACTATAGATACCTTTATTATACTTGATGTTCGTATCAATATTATTTAATATGGCACTTACTTCTTCATTGGTATAGCTTGACAACATTCTTTCACGTGGATTATTTCCTATAAATGGAATTGCGTGTGTTCCAGAAAATTTTATTATTTTATTTTTATATAACCAATTTAGAGCTTCTCTTAATACCGATTTTTGCGTATTTATTGTGCTTTTTGAATAATGCTTTTGTTCCTTTAAAAATATTACATACTCTGAAACATTGGATATTTCTAAATTTTTAATATCCTTAATTGAATTATTATTCAGGTATATAAAAAAATTACAAATAACCCAAATTTTTCTATCCTTTACCTTTTTACAATTGTTTCTCTTATTTACAAAATCTTCTTGATATGATGTAAATACTTTTGTATAATTAAGTGGAACTGCTAATCGATCTGATAATTGATGACTTTTGAGATAAGAGCCATAATTATAATATTCCAAAAAAATTAATAATGGCTTTCTAATTGAAAATTGCAGTTGACATTTAGTTTCATAAATGTCAAAATTATATTGTCTTAAATAAAATTCTTTGATAGTCGCAATATCAATATTTTCTATTTTATTTTCAAGACAATAATTTTTAAAGTGATTGATAATCCACTTATTATTATCAATTACCACTTTACTCATCCCATCTTTTGATAATTTATCCATAAAAGATGGGATAAAATTAATAAAATCTTGTGTATTCATTATTTCAACCTCCTTTATATTTAAGAATACACAAATATTATACAATGATAATAATATTATGAGAAGTTGAGAGATATAATAAATACGAGAAATTTAGGCTTTTTTATAACAACTTCTCATAATATTTTGCTTCTCATAATATTGTTTATTAGAAGATTCTTATAAAGCATAAATTAGTTCTTTTAATACAATTTCTTCAGCTCTATTTTTAATATTGTTCATCTTTCCGTACCCATTCGAGTTGGTTATTTGCCTTTAATTCTTCTGTAACATTTTCCTTTTTAGCTAGGTCTTTTACAATTGCATTTACTCTTTTTGTAGCTGTAATATCTACATCCATTAAATGCTTTTGCAATTTATTTTCCATTTGTAAAATCATATATTCAGCTTTTTTATGAGTCTTTAAATAGTTAAGTCTTAACCTTCCATATTTACCTAATTTAAAATTTTTAATATTACTTGGTGCTACTATATTTGGTATATAATAATCTCCTTGTAATACATACTCAATACCAGTTTTACTATCTTCAAATTTTTCTTTTAGATTTCCATTTACATCATATCTTTCATCCATTTTTAAATTCCTCCTTAATCAACTAAATTAGCATATAAGCTATCAAAAAACTCTTTTGTATATTGTCTTTGTTCATAATTGCAATAATTCTTATTGGTTTTATTAGTATTTTTATTATTAGTATCGTTAGGTCGTAAATTTTCCGATTCATGAGTCGTAGAATTTACTCCTTGTGAGTCGGAATTTTTACGAATCAGATTGTCAAACTTTTCATCGTGTACCATTTGTGCAGGGTATAAAAGTTTTGGTTTTGCTTTTCCTTGACTCTTTTCTAATAATAATTTAGCATCTACTAATTCTTTGAATGTTTTTGTACAAGTTTTATCTGAAATATGTAGTATGCTTTCTATTTCTTTTCTTGTAAATATTAAATAAATATTTCCGTTTTTATCTACCCAATTATTCTTAATAGATAGAGTTAGCCTGTCTAATAAAATACCATAAAGAAGTATTGCAGCAGGAGATAAAGAAATATATCTCTCATTTACAAAAAGTTCTTTTGGTATCATATAAAATTTGTATTGATAAATATCTTTTTGATTTATAAATTTAAAATCTTTTTCCATATTTTGTCCTTTCCGAACTTAATATGAAATAAACTAAAAAATTTGGAACTTTAATTTGGAACGAAAATTGATTATTTTTGAGAAACTGACAGAAATTTGAGCAAAAGAAAAACACCTATCAAACTATGTTGATAAGTGCTTTTTAGCGGTTTTACATTTTTTAGATTTCTCTAAATTTCCCTAGAAAACCGTAAATATGTGGTGCAGATGGCCGGAATCGAACCGGCACGGTTTATTCAACCGCAGGATTTTAAGTCCTGTGCGTCTACCAGTTCCGCCACATCTGCATATAAATATTATTTTGCGTAACTGGATTATCAACTACATTTGCTATTATAATATTTTAATTTAATTTTGTCAATATATTTTATGATTTTTTTTATTTTTTTATACAAATTTTTGTCACCATTCAACTTTATATTATTATGAATTTTAAAAAAGTATTTATTCTAGACTCAATTTAAATTGCGTTAACTTGTACAAACAAAACCTATTCCTACAATTGAAAACCTATTGTTTACTATTGTAGGAATAATGAAAGATTTTTACTTTTTTAAATATTGTGTATTTAAAAGATTAATCTTGTGCTTTTATACCTTTTCTATCAAGGTAATCTTCTGCATTAACTTGTTTTCCATTTACATTTATATAATAATGGGTTTCTTTTCCATTAATTGTCATATAAATATCATCTGCTACTGGTTCAAATAATTTTTGGCCAGATGAATTTATCAATGTATATTTTTTATCTTTACAAGCAACTAAAACATTATACTTTGGTATTACTATTAAGTTCAAAGCATTTTTATTGTTCGATGCAATATATCCAAAACTATCATATTCATAATTTGCTACCATATTTCCATCTTTATCATATAAGCCCCAAAGTTTATCTTTTCTAACAGGAATTAAATTATCCATAAAAATATAACTATTTTTAATATTATTCTCCTTAAATTTAGATATATCCATTCCTATTTCGTCATTTTCAATATATATTTTTATATTACCATTAGTATCTATTACCCCATACTTATTTTTTTCATTTTTAACAATATATAAACCCAAATCACTATCCAAAGTTTCAATACTACTATAAATTATTTGCACTTTAGTCTGCTTATTGCTAGATATTATTCCAAACTTTTCACTAACCTCAACCAAAAAATCTCCTGTCTTACTTTGATAATTGATTTTATCATATTTAGGCTCTAATATTGTATTTCCATTAGGGTCTATAGCTCCATATTTATTTTTTTCATCATCTTTTTTTACAATTAATATATTTTCCAAAATTGCTTTCTGATTTGAAAAATCTTCACTTAATTCTGCATATCCATAATTTAATATTATGTTTTTGTAAGATTCAACTAAAAATGGTAGAGTATAAATTGTTATTGTATTACTTTCTTTGTCATATTGAAAACTTACATTAAAAGCTTTTTCAATTGTATCTGTTGTTGCATATAAAATACCATTTATTGCTTTTACTGGATTTTCTATATTTATATAATCGCCATTCGTATTCTTAGATTGTTCTATTTTATATATTTTGCTTGAGCCTAATGAAAAATTTACGATTTCATTTTCGTTTTGTATATAACATTTACTTGGTTCTTCAGAAACATTGTTATATTCTCCATTATAACTTTCATAGTCAAAATATTTTGCTACTTCTTTTATTGGTACATAAATATTCCCATCCTCTTCAAATACCAATAAATTTTTCAATTCTGAATTAGATACTCCATTTAAATTCAATTTAAGCATACTACTCTTTACATATAAAAGATAACAAAATATTCCTATTATAATAAAAATAACTACTACTATAGCAATTAAAATAAATGTTTTCGTCTTTTTATTTTCATTATTATTATTTTGCAAAACATCTTCTTCTAATAAGTTCATTAGTATCCCCCCTATTTATTGCAAATAGCCATACTTTTTATAAAATTCATCTCTAAATGCTCCTAAATTGTCATTCTCTATTTCTATTTTAACCCTTTCCATTAAATTAGTCAAGAATCTTAGGTTATGTATAGATAATAACCTAACACCTAGAATTTCATTTGCCTTTATTAAATGTCTAATATAAGCTCTTGTATAATTTTTGCATGTATAGCAATCACATTCTGGGTCTAATGGTGTCCAATCCCTTTCATAAGTTGCATTTCTAACTACTACTTTCCCATGTGACGTCATAGCCGTTCCGTTTCTTGCAATTCTTGTTGGAAGTACGCAATCACACATATCTATTCCTGCAATGGCTGCCTCTATTAAATAATCTGGTGTTCCAACTCCCATTAAATATCTTGGTTTGTCTTTTGGCATTAGTGGCGCTGTGTAATTTAAAATATCTAAAAATGTTTCTTTTGGTTCTCCAACGCTAATTCCTCCAATTGCATATCCCGGTAAATCTAATTCTATTAAATCTTTTGCACTTTTTTCTCTTAAATCTTTATAAAATCCTCCTTGAATTATGCCAAATAAAGCTTGTTGATCAATAGTTGAATGAGCTTGCTTACATCTAATTGCCCATCTTGTAGTTCTTTCCATTGAATTTTTAGTGTATTCATAAGTAGAAGGATATGGACAACATTCATCAAATGCCATTATTATATCTGCACCTAAATCTTCTTCTATTTCCATTACAGATTCTGGTGAAAAGAAATGCTTGCTGCCATCTAAATGAGATTTGAATTCAACTCCCTCTTCATGTATTGTTCTTAAATCTCCTAAACTAAACACTTGAAATCCACCACTATCTGTTAAAATTGGTCTATCCCATTTCATAAATCCATGTAGTCCACCTGCTTCTTTTACAATTTTGCTTCCAGGTCTTAAATAAAGATGATATGTATTAGACAAAATAATTTCTGCTTTTACTTCTTCTTTTAATTCTTCTGGAGTCATTGACTTTACTGTAGCCTGTGTTCCTACTGGCATAAATACAGGAGTTTGTATATCTCCATGTGGAGTATGAATAACTCCCCTTCTTGCACCTGTTTGTTTACATTCATGTAATAGTTCATATGTTACTGCTAGTTTCATTTTTATTCCTCTCTGTAGTTACAGTAACTCAACTGTAGATTGTCCTGCTTAACGTAACTGTAACTATCTGTATTATAATTTTTTCAAATAAATTGACATTATAAAATATATTTAAAAATTTAAAGTAATAACATTGCATCTCCAAAACTAAAAAATCTATATTTTTCTCTTACTGCTTCTTCGTAAGCCTTCATTATGTATTCTTTTCCTGCTAATGCTGATACAAGCATTAATAATGTAGACTGTGGTAAATGAAAATTAGTAATTAATCCATCTAAACATTTAAATTTATATCCTGGATAAATAAATATTTGTGTATCTCCTTCTGTTTCTTTTAATAATCCATTTTCATCTGCAACAGTTTCTAGAACTCTGCAAGAAGTCGTTCCAACTGCAATTACACGTCTTCCTTCTTTTTTTGCATTATTTATTTTTTCAACATCTTCTTTTTTAATATAATAATGTTCAGAATGCATTTCATGTTCTTCTACAGTTTCTTCTTTAACGGGTCTAAATGTACCTATTCCAACATGCAATGTAACATTTGCAATTTCAATTCCTTTTTCCTCTATCTTTTTTAATAATTCTGGAGTAAAGTGTAAACCTGCTGTTGGAGCTGCTGCTGAACCATTATATTTTGCATATACTGTTTGGTATCTATCTTTTTGTTTTAATTCTTCATGGATATATGGTGGAAGTGGCATTAACCCAATTTGATCTAGAATTTCGTTAAAAATCCCTTCATATTCAAATTTAACTTTTCTCGTTCCTCCTGGCATAATGTCTAAAATATCTGCATTTAATAATCCATCTCCGAAAATTACTTTTGTTCCAATATGTAATTTATTTCCTGGTCTTACAATGCTCTCCCAAATATCTCCTTCAATATTATTTAGTAATAAAAATTCAACGTTTGCACCGGTTTCCTTTTTACCATAAAGTCTTGCTGGTATTACTTTAGTATTATTTCTTACCAAAACATCACCCGGTTTTAAATAATCTATAATATCTTTAAATTTTTTATGTTCAATTGTTTCTTTTTCTTTATTTAGCACCATTAATCTTGATTCATCTCTTTTTTCTATAGGAGTTTGTGCTATTAAGTCTTGTGGCAAATTATAGTTAAAATCTGAAACCTTCAATTTAAATTTACCTCCTTTCTCGTAAATAGATATTAATTACTCAATTTGTTCTTTTATTTACCATTATTTTAAATTAAATCTGATGCGCTTTATCAAAAAATTTGCTCAATTCTGTTAATTATGGTATTTAAGATTGAGCTTATTTCTTGAATAAAATTCTCTGGCTCTGTAAATACATCATTTAATTCATAACTATATTTAAAATCACTATTTTTAGCTGGTTTTAATATGTAAATTTCTTCTGGCAATCCAATTTTTCCTTCATCTGTTAATATTTCTCTATTCATATAATCTGTATACCACTTTTTCTGTCCTATTAATAATTCATCTTCATATCCATATTTTTTATAATCATGTAGTTCTGGTCTACTATATCCATATTCTTTAGCATTTCTTTCCAATGAATGTAGGAATTCATGAATAAAGACCTCCTGAGGAAATGTATTTATTCTTCTATCAAACTTATAAATATAGCTTTTAGAATCATTTGGTAATCTGATATTAGAAAATCCTATTCCATAATAATCCATTGAACCGAAGTCCAATCCAATCATTTACTTTAATATCTTTTAAGTGTTCTTCATCTCCGAAGTCTTACAACAACAAATATATGGTCATAATCACTTTCATATATTTTATCTTTTACTTGTCCTTCTATATCTTCTGGAGATACAAAATATCCATATTTTTCATCATAGGAAAGTTTGGCTAATGGTGAATCTATTTCGTATATATCACAAGTTGCCATCATTTTATCTTTTGAAAGCTCCCTACAAGAATCTTCAAACAATTTTATAGTATTTTCTATATCCTTCTTATCATTTTGTGTTACATTTAATTTTATTTGATTCCCATTTAAATTTACATCTGTTGTTTCAAATATAAAACATGCAAATTTCCACTCATTATTATTGCTTGTGATTTCCTCTTCTATAGTAAAATTAGAAAACCATGCTTCTCCTTTAGCCTCTCCTAAATATCCACCTAATCTAAAACCTAAATTTAGTTCTTCTCTATTTTTAGAATTAAATATAAGTTCTATTTTTTGCCAATCTTGAGTACCAGAAATAGCTATAGACCTTTCTGTTGTTCCTTCTATTGAAATGTGTGCACCAACTCCAGACTTTTCCTCCTGTGGCTTTACATTATTTGTTTTAACCATACAGGTTACTTTATATGGTGTATCTTTATTAACTTGTATTTTCTTATAAAACATTGCATCATTATATTCTGGTGATTCAATTTTATAGCTTACTCGATTTTCGAATTTTACTTGACTATCTCTTTTAAAATTTGATGTGTAGAGTTTAATTTCACTTCTTATAAAATCATTAAAATCGTTTGTTTTATAATATTGATATGTATAATATAAAGCAATACATAAAAATATTAGTGTTAAAAAGTATCTTATTTTATTACTTTTTTTGTTCTTTTTACTCATATGTATACCTTATTCTTCTATTATATCCTTACTAGGTTCTGCTAAATCTTTCATGCTTAGGTTTATTCTTCCTTGGTCATCTATTTCTGTTACTTTTACTGTAACTTTGTCACCAACATGAAGTACGTCTTCAATGTTTTTGATTCTTTCATTTGATATTTTAGATATGTGTAATAAGCCTTCTTTTCCTGCAAATCCTAAATCTACAAATGCTCCAAAGTTCATTAATCTAACTACTTCTCCATAATAAATTCCGCCAACTTCTACTTCTCTTACTATGTCTTCTATCATTTCTAGTGCTTCATTTGCTTTTTCGTTATCTGATGAATATATAAATACTTGTCCATCTTCTTCTATATCTATTTTTACACCTGTTTCTTCGATAATTTTGTTTATCATTTTTCCACCAGGTCCGATAACATCTTTTATTTTTTCTACTTTTATTTTTGTACTTACTATTCTTGGAGCATATTTTGAAATTTCTTCTCTTGGTTTGCTAATAACAGGTGCCATAATGTCATCTAATATATGTTTTCTTGCTATTCTTGTTTTTGTGAATGCATCTTTTATAATATCATATGTTAATCCATCACATTTAATATCTACTTGTATTGCTGTAATTCCTTTTT
>CAMJYG010000043.1 GCA_946409935.1 uncultured Clostridium sp.
TACTTACCAGCGTTTAGCTGGCATGAACTACTCAAGATTCCGAGAGTTCATTTTATTGATAAATCAGTTTGGTATGGATCAGGCTCGTATATTGTTGATGGAGAGAAGGTCAAATTAACTATAGCAAAAATAAATAAATGGCCTTTAGAAAAGATAAAAGAAATAAGAGATGAATATCAAAAAAACATAAAAGATCTTGATTATACTGCATTTAATGATAATATTCAAAGATTTGTTGAATGTAATAAAGATCGTTACAACGAAATTACACAAGAAGCAATTCAGTTTGTGCAAAGTTATAAAAAAAATTGGAAAATAGAAGACATGTTGGTGTCTTTTAGTGGTGGAAAAGATTCTACGGTTACATCTCATTTAGTAAACAGAGCGTTAGGAACTAATAAAGTTTTACATATATTTGGTGATACTACTTTAGAGTTTCCAACTACAATGGAATATAAAAAACGTTTTACAAGAAACGAAGAATCAAGAGGGGTCCGAGTTATTACAGCCAAAAATAGAGAGAAAAATTTTGAAGATTTATGTAAGGTTGTTGGACCACCAAGTAGAGTTATGAGATGGTGCTGTACTGTTTTTAAGACTGGTGCAATTCAAAAAACTATTTCATCAGCGTTTAAGGATAAAACAAGAGTCTTAACTTTTTACGGAATACGTCGTAGTGAATCTGCTAGTAGAAGTAAGTATGAGAGAGAAAGTAAAAGTCCAAAGATTTCTAAACAAACAGTTGCATCTCCAATAATCGATTGGATTGATTTTGATGTATGGCTTTATATTTTGACAACAGGAATAGATTTTAATGATGCATATAGATTAGGTTATTCGAGAGTAGGTTGTTGGTGTTGCCCTAATAATGGTGAATGGTCAGAATTTTTAGCTAAGGTTCATATGTATGATAAATATGTACATTGGAGAAATATCTTAGTGAAGTTTGCTAAAGATGTAGGAAAACCTGATGCAGAAAAGTATGTTGATGATGGAGGGTGGAAAGCTAGACAAGGTGGAAATGGCTTAGAAGCAGCACAAAAATCAATAGTAACATTTGAGCCATGTGCAACAGATGAAAACGCATTTAATTATGTTTTACAAAGACCAATAACAGATGAATTATATGAGTTGTTTAAACCTTTTGGAAGAATCAATAAAGATTTAGGAAATAAGCGCTTAGGTGAAGTATACGTGATAAATAATGCAGGAAAAGTAGTTCTTGTTTTGCAAGGAAAAATTGGAACTAAAGATTTGAAAATAATCATTAAAGATTATCACATAGCAGGTGCAAAAAATGTAAAAGCTGCAGAAGGAAAAATACAATGTCAATTAACTAAATATCAAATGTGTCTTGGTTGTAAGGCATGTGAAAGTGTATGCAAACATGATGCTATAAGTGTCAAAGATGATGGTACAGGCAAGATAACATACACAATAAATGATGATAAATGTGTAAGATGTACAGAATGTGTAGGACATTATACAGCCGGATGCTACATGAGAAAAGTATTGACTATTAAAAGAGGGTAAAAAAGATGAAACTACAAAGACATGAAAAGTTCGCTTTAAGAGATGGATGGATTAATAAAGGCTTGTTGATTTTAAGTGATGATAAAGGTGACTTTTATGATAGTTATTATGAAAGTCGTCAAGATAGACATTTTGCATTTACTAGGAAAAATGCACCAGACGTTTTCGGAATGGGTAATAACATGGTGAAATCATTACGTTTTTGGATGAGAGCATGCGGGTTACTTGATGAACGTGGAGGAAATGCAGGAACATATTTGAGCGAAATTGGTGAAGTTATTGCTGAATATGATTTATATTTAGAAAATCCATATACGTTATGGGTGTTACATTCTATGCTTGTAAAAAATTTTAAAGAGGCAACATCTTGGAATGTATTTTTTAATAAATGCAATGTTAATGAAGTGACTAGAAGTCAAATTTTTGAAATTATGATGAGAGAAATGCTTAAGATATCTGAAGGAAAAGAGATTCCAGAAAAATCTTTAAAATCAGATATTGATGTTTTATTAAATTTATATTTAAAAAAATCAAGTGATGTTGATCCTGAAGAAAATAATCATTCTCCTTTTTCGGAATTAGAGATGATTAAAGAAACTGGAAATGGTTTATTTTCAAAGAATTATTCTAATAAAAAAGGATTAAATGAGTGGAATATTTACTTAGAATTAGTAGAGCGTTTTCAAAATACAAAAACAATTGCAATTGAAGATTTAGCAGATGGAAATAATGGCATTAGAAGAATTTATCAGATTCCAATGATGACTTTGAATGATTACTTAGATCGTTTAGATGCGTTAGAGTTAATCAAAGTTAACAGAACTGCTGGATTAGATGTCATTTATAAGATAAATGAGGATACTCCAATTACTGCAATGAAAAAATATTATGAAAGATGTCAGGATTAAATATGATGGAGAGATTAAAGAATATAATTACGCTTAATAAAGATTTTAAAAGTTCAATCAATTTATTTTTGAATTTTAATAACAATGAGAAAATAAAAAGCTATATTCCAACTAATTCTTCAGTAAGAATTTTAAATGATTATTTGAACAATATTGATAAAAACAAAGAAAATTCAACATTGTTAATCGGACCATATGGAAAAGGTAAATCTCATTTGTTATTAGTTTTATTGACTATTATTTCAATGGAACGTACAGAAGAAAACACAAAAATAATAAATGAATTAAATGAAAGAATAAAAGATACAAGCTTAGACACTTATGAGTTAATAAATAAAATTTGGAATAAAAAAAGAATGTTGCCTATAATCATTTCAGGAAATACAACAGATTTAAATCAAGCATTTTTGTTTGCGTTAAATGATGCGTTAAAAAAATTTAACGTTAGCAACATTGCGCCAGATACATATTATACTCTTGCACTAAAAAGAATTGCTGAATGGGAAGCAAAATTTCCTGATACTTTAAAGGCATTCAAAAAAGAGCTTAAAAATGAAAATATAATCTTTGATGATTTAAAAGTTGATTTGGCCAACTATGAGGCAAAGGCTATAGAGGATTTTAAGAATATTTATCCAAGAGTAACATCTGGTAGTTACTTTAATCCAATGGCAATGTCGAATGTGTTACAGCTTTATAAAGAAATCAATGAAAAACTCTGTGAAAAATATGATTTTGAAGGAATTTATATTGTATTTGATGAGTTTAGTAAGTTTATTGAAGCACAGGATGGAACTTCATCAGGTGCTAATATGAAGCTTTTGCAGGATATTTGTGAACTTGCTAATGATTCTAAAGAATGCAAGATGTTTATCACTATGGTTGCTCATAAGAGTATAAAAGAATATGGTAAATATTTATCACAGGAGATTATTAATTCATTTACTGGAATAGAGGGTAGAATAGAAGAAAAATTTTTCATAACTTCATCTAAAAATAACTATGAATTAATAAAAAATGCTATCCAAAAAGAGGATGGTTTTGAGGAATTGATTCCAGAACTTTATGACTATTTTACAAAGCAAAATATAGAAAAAATGTATCAATTACCATTTTTTAATTCAGAATTTTCATATGAAGATTTTGAAAAAATAATTGTAAAGGGTTGTTTCCCATTATTACCTGTTACAGCTTATTTGCTTTTAAATATTAGTGAAAAAGTAGCTCAAAATGAAAGAACATTATTTACATTTTTATCTAATGACGAACCTAAAAGTTTGGTTGAATTAATTGAAACAAACAAAAATCCTAACCATTGGCATGTTGGTGCAGGTGCAATTTATGATTATTTTTCTAGTTTGTTTAAAAAAGAAATTGGAAATGAAAAGATTCATAACGAATGGTTAAATGCTGAATATGCAATTTCTAAATGTGAAACAGAAGAAGAAAAGGAAATAATCAAGGCTTTAGCATTAATTTTAATTGTTAATAAAGAAGATGAGTTACCGGCATTAAGTACTTATGTTAGTTTAGCAGTTGACATAGAAGATGCAAATGCAATTATAGAGAATCTTATTGAACGTAAAATATTATATAAAAAAGCATCTACTAGTCAGTTGATGTGCAAGACAAGAACAGGGCGAGCATTAAGAAATGAAATCAGAAAAATTAAGGATTTCAGAGGAGAAGATGTAGAGTATAGTAAAATTTTTACTCTTGTTAACCCTCAGAAATATATTGTTCCACGTAAATATAATGTTGATTATAAGATGACAAGATTCTTTAAACAACTTTATCTTGATGTATCTGTATTTTTAAATCTAAATGATACTTCTGCGTTAATTGATGAAAATAACGATGGAATTGTTATTTATTTATATTCAACTGAAAGTATCAAACATGCTGAAATAGAAAAAAAAATAGAGCAGTTACAGTCGCAGAAGATAATAGTGATTTGTCCTAAGGCTAATTTTGGTGGAGTTAAGACTGCTAGAGAATTATCAGCTTTACTTGAATTAAGAAATAAATTAAAGCAAGGCGAAGAAGAAGAAATGATAAAAAAAGAATTACTTCTTCTAGAAGAGGATTTAACAATTCACATAGAAAATGAATTGCAAAAGTATTATAGTTTTTCGAATGGAGCTAGAATAATCTTTTTTGATGGTAATAAAGTGCAAATCGAAAAGAAAAAATCTATTGATAATATAGTGGATGAGTCATGTGGCAGAATTTATAACAAAACTCCTATTATCAATAATGAAATGATTAACAAACGTAATATTTCAACAACTCAAACTAAAAGGGCAAGATTAAATATAATTACGAATTTGATTAATCATACAGATGATGAAAGTTTTTACAATGGAACTAGTCAAGAGGCAACAATTTATAGAGCATTACTAGTTAATTCTGGTATAAAGAGTAAGGAGTATCTGACTAATTTTGAAAATATTATCAGAATCATCAATAACTTTATAGATAGTTGTTCTGATAATAAAAATGAATTAGAAAAAATGATAAATGAGTTGGTAAAAGAACCATATGGTATTAGAAATGGTGTGATTCCAATCTATTTAGCATATGTTTTATCAATAAGAAATGAGGATATTGTAGTTTATTTCTCTGGATTAGAGATACAGTTAACAGCTGATATTGTTGTTAAAATGTGTGAACATCCAAAAGATTATCAATTATTTGTATCTAAGAGTGATGTTGAAAAAGAAAAATATATCAGTAATTTAACTGAGATATTTGGAGTGGAGCATGGGGTAAATCTTACTGATAATAGAATAAAAAATATTTATCTTTGTATGCAAAGATGGTATAGAGCTCTTCCACAAGTTACAAGAAATTGTATTGGAGAATTAGAAGAACTTACAGATCCAAGTTTGAAAAAAAAGATTAAAAATATTAAAAAATTAATGCAGCAGGTTGAAGGTAATCCTTATGAGATTATTATTGAAAAACTACCAAATCGATTAAAACAAGATAATTATGATAATACATATAGTGTTTTAAAAGAAATAAAAAATAAGTTTGATAGTTTTTATGATGAATTATTAAATCTTATTGTTCATGAAATAAAAGACATAGTTGGAGATAATGATAGTTTATATCATACATTTACTGAATGGTATGAAAGACAAAGTGAGGTCGCTAAATCTGGAATTTATAGTACAGAAATTACAAGCTTAATGTCGGTTGTTAAAAACTTAAAAGTATTTGATGATAGCATAGTTGCACAAAAAATAATTAAAGCTATTACAAATATTTATGTTGAGGATTGGAACACAGACTCATTAGGAGAATTTAAAGAAAAGTTGATTATCACTATGAATCAAGTAGAAAACATGCAGGAAAAAAATGTTGATGATCAAATTCATTTTTCAATTAAGTTCCCTAATAAAGAAGCGATTGAACATAACGTTGATATAGCAGATGAAAGCAATACTAGCTTGCTAAAAAATATAATTGAAGATCAAATGGAAGATTTTTCTGATTTGAGTGTTAATGACAGAGTAGCAGTATTGTTAGATATCGTAAATAATATTTTAGGAGAAAAATAGTAGAAAATGATTTATTTAGATAATGCAGCTACAACTTTTCCAAAGCCTGAACAAGTTTATAAGACAATGGATAATGCTAATAGAAATTATGCTTTTAATTCAGGCAGAGGTTCTTATAAGGCATCAAAAGAAGTTGTGGAAATATATGAAAAATTAAAGAGTAACTTAAGAAAATTTGTAAATGCATCATTTGATACAAAAGTTGTTTTGACAGCTTCGATAACACATGCGTTGAATCAAGTTATACAAGGTATAGATTTAAGAGAGGGTGATAATGTATATATTTCACCCTATGAACATAATGCAGTAGCACGAACTCTTAATTACGTAGCCAAAAGTAAAAATTTAAATGTAATTCAATTACCGTTAACGGATACGTTAAAAATAGATATAGAAAAGACAAAATTACTTTTTGCTAATCAAAAACCTAAACTTGTTATTTGTATTCATATGAGTAATGTTACAGGTTATATTCTTCCAGTTGAAAAAATATTTGAAGAAGCAAAAAAATACAATGCTATAACTGTTTTAGATACAGCGCAGTCATTAGGCCTAGTTGAAACGAATATGAAAAAACAAAACATAGATATTTTGGCTTTTGCAGGTCATAAGTCGTTGTATGGTCCATTTGGAATAGGTGGATTTATCTTAGAAAATAATATTGAGTTAAAACCTGTTTTTTTTGGTGGAACAGGAAGTGATTCATTGAATTTAGAGATGCCATTAAATTCAGAGGTGGGATTTGAACCATCTAGTCATAATGTTATAGCAGCAGCTGGATTAAATGAAGCTTTAAAAATTATAAGTCCAAAAGAAAATTTAAAAAAAGAAAAAGAACTTACGGAATATCTAGTTAGTAAGTTAGAAGAGTTAGATGAAGTAAAGCTATATACCCCAAAGCAAGATGAGGATTATATCGCAGTTGTATCATTTAATGTTGAAGGCTATAAGGCTAGTGAAATAGGTTATATTTTGGATAATGATTATGATATTGCGGTAAGAACGGGATACCATTGTGCACCGTATATTCATGAATATCTAAAAGATGCACCTTATGCAGGGACAGTAAGAGTTGGATTAGGACAATTCAATACAAAAGATGATGTTGATGAATTGATTGAAGCGCTAGAAGATTTATAAATGTATAAAGGGCATATTAATAGGGAGGAAAACAAAATGAAAGTTGATGAGATAGATCAAAACAAGTTAGAAAGAATGAAAAGATTAATTCTAATTGCAGAAAGAAAAAATGCAACTGAAAATAAATATTCGGATAAGCAGATGATTGAGAAAATTAGAAAAATAATCGAGGAGGAAATATCATGCTTATAAAGTCAATTGAAATGAAAAACTTTAGACAATATAGAGATACCAAAATGAGTTTTTCATGTGACGAAACGAGAAATGTGACAATAGTTAAAGGTGATAATGGAGCGGGAAAAACAACGTTAGCACAAGCTTTTTTATGGTGTCTTTATGGAGAGACAGATTTTAGAGATAAAGAAGTCTTAAATAGAAAAGTTAGAGAATTAATGAATAAAGATGCTACAAAAGTAGTCTCCGTTAAATTAGAAGTAAAATATAACGGCAAAGATTATCTTATTTCTAGAACTCAGAAATATGATAAAAAGTTTACAGCGGTTCATGCTGAGCCATCTAATTTAGCTATTTACATGATTGAAAATGGAAATACTAAGCATGTTGACAATGTTGAAAAGGGCTATCTCATTAAAAAAATGCTTCCTAAAGAATTGTCTAGATTTTTCTTCTTTGATGGAGAACAAATTAGGGTAATGTCAGAGGATATTGATAAAGGTAAAAGTAAGGATTTTAAAGAAGCAGTACAAGGATTAGTTGGTTTAATTGGAATGCAAAATGCCTTACGTCATATGAAACCATCTTCTAGTTTAAATACAGTAATTGGATATTATGAAAAACAAATAGATTCTAAGGGAGATAAAAAACTCTCTGAGAACTCGAATAAGATTCATGAAAAAGAGGATAAAAAGGAGTTACTTACTAAACAAATTGATGAAATTGAACTTGAATTAAAAGTAAAAGAAGCTAAAAAAGAATCTCTTTGGCAGAAAATACAAGCATCAAATTCATCAATTGAAATAAAAGAAAAATATAAAAAAGCAAAGAAAAAGTATGATAATTTGAATGCACAAAGACCTAGATGTATAAATGAAAAAGTTTTAGATGCATTTAGAACTAATTTATATGATTTTATGACAAAATCTTTAATAGATTTTACTATTGATGAGATTAATAAAATTAATAAAGAAGAAACAGAAAAAAAAGCGTTGTATAGATTAGAAACTAACACTGTTAAAGAAATATTAAAAAGTGGTAAATGTATTTGTGGAGAACCTTTAGTAGAGGGAGATTTTCATTATGAAAATCTTCTAAAATTATTACAAATTGTTCCTAAAAAATCATTAGGAGCAAAGCTAGATGAGATCAAGAATCAATCAGAGAATATTAAGCATAATGCTAAAAATTATTATAAGAAATATTCTAATATGTTAGAAGATTTTGAAGAATTAGAAAATCAAATTAGTGTAGCAGCAGATGAAGAAAGTAGTTTATATAATCAGTTAACAGATACTACAGAAGGTGAAAAGGCAAGGATAGATTATGAAAAAATAAAAAGAGATATTATAAGCTTACAAAGCACAATTACATCAAAAAAAGCTGCAATTATAACAATTGATAAAGATATTGCAAGGTTGAATGAGGAACGAAAAAAATTAATTAATATCAATTCAACAAATGCAAAATTTATTAAGGCTTCAAATTATGCAAAGGCATTATATGAGTCTTTGAATAAAGAGTATACCCAAAAAGAAGAAATTACAAAAAATAATCTTGAAGAAAAAATCAATGAAATTTTCCCTAAAATTTATGATGGGGGAATGAGAATTGAAGTAAACAATAGATATGATATAAAAGTTGTAGTAGATGAGGATGACTTAGTAGATGGCGTTGTTGAAAAAAATACAGCTCAAAAATATTCAATTATTTTTGCATTTATCACAAGCATTATTTCAATGGCCAAAGAAAAAGCACAAGAAGAAGCTGAAACAATGCTTTTATTAGAAAATGATACTAAGCAAGCTGAAATATTAAGAAATGAAGGATTTCCATTAGTAATGGATGCGCCGTTATCTAATTTTGATAAAACAAGAATTAAACAAATTTGTTCAATGTTACCTGAAGTTGCTAAGCAAGTAATATTTTTTATAAAGGACACAGATGGTGATGTCGCAGAAAGTCATCTTGAGGATAGAATTCTTAAAAGGTATGAAATTGCTAAGGTAAATGATAGTAGTGTTGAATCAGTTATAAAGGAGATAAATTAAATGTTTGAGAAAGATTATTATTTTCGTGGAAAACATGCGCAAATGGTATTGCAGTTAACAAATAAACAATCTTCAGATATAAAAGCGTTGTTTAATTCAAATGCTGATGTGTATAAAGTAGCACCTATAGTAGGTTTTATGTATCAAAGAATGGCACCTATTGACACTTCAAGTGATGATAAAACTAAAATACCAGATAATATGATGTTTAAGATTAGAAAGGTATGTTTGTATAATTATAGATTAATTATGATGGCATATGAAAAAAATACATCTAGTCTAGAAGAACGAGTAGAAAGAGCTTTTAAATTAGATGAAAAGGATGAAGAGAGAAAATATTATGATGAAATCTTTGATAATTATGTCAGAGGTGGTGTAGAAGTCCTTTATGAAAAAATATTATCTGATACTCAAAATATCAATGACGTAATAAAGAATATTTCAGAATTTTTATATAGTTTTAATGATAGATATTATGAAAAGGACAGTAATGAAGATGACACAATTGCAAGTGGGAGGCATTATGAATAACGAAGAATATATACAATATCTTAATTCTCTACATAATTATAATGCACAAAATCAAAATGCTTATGGAGAAAAAAATGTAAAAAACGGTTTTTTTGAAGAAGTAGTAGTTAAAGTTGGGCTTTGTTCATTTATAAAAAATCAAATTGAAAATGAGAAACCTCATGTATTAATACTTACAGGTCATGCAGGTGACGGAAAAACAAGTATTATGTATCAAGTTTTAAAAGATTTAAAACAGGAATTTAATGCAGAAGAAAAAGTAAGTGAAATTACTTTAGAAAATAACAAAAAAATTAGATGCATTAAGGACTTTAGTGAATTAAGTGATGATGAAAAAATCAAACAACTTAGAGAATGTGTAGAATTGCCAAATAAAGGTGAGTTTGTATTTATGGTATCTAATACAGGCCCACTTATCAATACATTTGGTGAATTATTTACAGATAAAGAGCAGAAAGAAAAAGCAAAAATTGAACTAATAGATGCATTAGATGACAATACTGGTGAAATTAGAGAAATTTGTGATTATAAAATAAGTGTTATTAATGTTGCAAAGGTTGATAATACTAAATTTGCTGTTGAGTTTGTAAAAAATATTACAAAGGAGTCACTATGGTCTAAGTGTCAAGAGTGTTCAAATAGAGAATACTGTTTTATTTTAAGAAATAGAAATCTTATACAAGAAAATAAAGATAAAGTTTTAGATTTTATAAAAAAACATTTTATTTGGCTTGTAGAACATGGAAAAAGATTAACTATTCGAAGTATGACAGAGCAGTTAGCTTATATGATTACAGGTGGAGTTGACTGTAATGAAGTTAAAAATTATAAAAGTAATGAAATGTTATTTTTTAATTTATTTTTTGGGACGTTAGGATGTAAAGATAATCCAAAGGCAAATACGATTCTTGCTATTCGTGAAACAAAAAAATGTGGATACGATAAGAAAAGAATTCGTGCAGATGAAAAACTTAGAATAGAAAATAATTATTTTGATCTATTTGATGGTAACATGAAGTCAATACTAAAGGAGGAACAATCAACTAATAATAATGTTTTTCAGTCAGGATGGATTGAATTTTTAAGACGTGCGTATATATTTACAAATATCGTGACAGATGAAAAAATATGTTCGAGAGATATGGAGGATATTTTTTCAAAGAATTATGAGAGATTTTTAGAGTTACGAGATAAGGATGAATCAAAAGAGAATTATTCTGATTATAAGATTCTTTTAGATGCATTATCAATGATGTATTTAGGTAAAGTAATGAGAAAAGAGAAGGAGCTTAGTATTACTTTGAATAAAAATTCTGGTATAACACAGAATGTGCAATTGATAATTGGTAAATTAAAATCAAGCAAAATAAAAATAAAAAAAGAAAAAACTAATGACAGTGCTTTTGATAATAATAGCAATCGTTATGAGCTACGTGTGTGTTTTGATAAGAAAATACTTAATACAGTAATAACTCTTCCTATGCTTAATTATTTTGAAGAACTTCGAAATGGTATTATTTCTACTAATATTGATCCGCAATTATCACATGGTGTAGAAAGGTTAAAAGCTGAATTGTATAATGCGAGTGAACTAGTTGAAGAGGATGATGATATGACTAATATTGAAATGATAGTTATAAAAAATAACAAAACAAATAATTATCAGTTTGCAATTGATGAAGACTATAAAATTCAAGAATGTTAAATATTAGCGGAGGATACTTAGAAGATGGGAAATACATATCCAGAAAGTGGAAAAGATATAAAAGAAGTATTTAGAAATGCAGCAACAATTTTGTTTGGAAATAGATTTAAGTCAGAACAAACACTATATGAGTATTTGATAGAATTTTTATTAATTTTTGTTTCCTCAAAAAGCGAAGACTCAGATGAAGGAAAAATGATGTTTCATGATCCAAATAACACAGAATTGAGATATTGGTGTGAACCTAGAATTGGATTAAAAAGATTCATTTTCTTTGACAAAGCAAAAAAAACTGGGAATGCTTCAGTAGATTATGATGCTTATAATCAAATAATCAAAATCCTAAAAAAAAGAATTAGTGATGAGATTGAGGAAGAAGAAAAGCAAGAAATCATAGAAGGAATACAAGATTTATTACATGGATATGCGGTTGTACTAAAAAAAAGAAGTTGGTGTGCACAAGCGGTTTTACCAATATGTCCAGAGATGGTATTTTGTGAAGCGATGCCAAATTTAAAGACAAGAAATAAATTAAATTGGCCTGTTGATAATGCCAAAAATATTGATAATAGCTTTGATTTTAACAAGCGAAATTTTTTGGCTAGAGGTGGAGAGGTCTTTTATTTACATATTCTGCAAGCATTACAGAATCAACCTGAAAAAAGACATAAATTAGAGGAACTATTAAGACATTTGCTGAAAGAAGAAAATAATAAATTATCTTCTATATGCAATTTTGTCCAAAAATCATGGGAAAAAGAAATGGGGCTTGATAGCAAGGAACTTAGACAGAAAGTATTACTATCATACATTCCTAAAGATGCATATGTTGAATGTGGAAAATATTGCGTAGATGAACTTATTAATTATTTATCGAGTGAACTACCAATAATAAACAAGATTGAAGTTTTAGCTCAAGGTATTATGTTCCAGATAATGAGAATGTTATCGTGGAGAGTTGATAATTATCTAGAAACAGACAGAAAAGTTTGGATTGTAGATATGTTAGATAATTCTAAGAGTGGAATCAAAAAGATTGCAGCAGAAAATTATACGGAAATTGAAAATAGATTTTGTGAAGCTATTAATAGAGTTCTAAAAGATAAAAATAGTGAAAATCCTGTAAAGGATTTAAATGATGCTATAAAAACGTCAGTTGATCTTTTTAGAATTAGAGGAAAAGAAATAAAATGTATTGTTCCTAATAATGGGCAATATACAAGATTTACTTTATCAGAAGATATTATCAGATTTTTGGTATTGTCTCTTATACCGGCTAAGAAGAAAATTACATTAAGCATGTTTTTAGAAAAGCTATACACTCATTTTGGAATTGTTATCGGTCCTGATGAATATAGAGAATCGATAAATAGTGTTAACAAATTAGCACCTTCATTAGCAAATTTGTTTGCAGATAATTTGAATGCGTTTCAAGATTTTTTGAAATCAACAGGCTTTTTAAGAGAATTATCTGATGCGACTTCAATAGTAGTAAATCCATATAATCATGTGAAGGAGGAGTAAGAATGAAGTATATAGTAAGCAAAACACGAGACATTATCATAGAACATTCACCAAAAAATCCTTCTGGAGAAACTATGATAAGAGTAGATGGTTTTGAAGACATAAGGTTTTATGAAAAACTATCTAGAGAAATAAGTGAATATTTTAAAAACAAACAATTGGATATTTCTATAAAGTTAGCAAAAAATAAATATGACTACTTTATGAAAGATGAAAAAAATTCTCTTTATTTAAAATCCATGAAAGAAAACGGATGGGTAACTGAGAATGAAAGCATGACTAGATATAGAAATTTACACAAATCAAATTTGCTAATTCTATTAGGAACTGAAGTTGAAGAGGATAAAGGCGGACTTCTTAACTGTTATTGTATTAATCCTGATACAATAACAAGTGAATTACGTGAAAATTATAGTGAAGTATTTACATATTTAAATCATTTCATTCAAGATGAAAAAAATATAATCAATAAACTTTATAGCGATTTATTTACTTTTGTTCCATTTGATATATATGAATTAAGTAAAATGGCAGATGAATGGGAAAATAATATTTCAAATATTGATGATTTTATCAAATTGTTTTATGAAAATCTTAATAGGTGGGGGTTGCCTATACAAAAAAATAATTTGCCATCAGAAAAAGATTTTTCAAAAAAGAACAATTTATTAGCAGCTCAATATAAGTTTATAAATCGTCTTAATTTTAAAAAAGTTTCACAGAATGAATATAAAAAAATCAAGGATAAATTTGAAAAGTATGATGAGCATGAAGGTCAATATGGATCAAATTGGGTTGGATGGAGTAGACAACCAATTAAGTCATATAATGAGTTAGAAAAGGTTATTCTTGAATTTATCATTGGAGAGAATTTTAAAGAAAATAGAGAGTTACTATTAAAAATGGACTATGCTATAGTCAATGATGTACTTAACTTTAAAGAAAAAATAGAAGGAGGACATAAAAAAAATACTGAAGACAAATTAAATGGTGAACCATTATCAGTATTTATGAAAGCATTTCTTTATGCTGTTTCTTCGGTTGAATCTAATGATATAAAAAAGGTTACATTTGATATAATTCAGGCTGAGATTGTATCTAATACTAATGATGGTGAAAACAATGACGGAAAAAAGAGTGAAGAGGATAACAATGAGTCACTTATAAAAACATGGAATTCATTTTGTTGTGGAACTAACGGTGTTGTAGAGTTGTTAAATCAAAACAATTGGGAACAAAATGATGAAAAATTAGAAATTAATATAGAACCAGCAGATATTTTTTTACCTCAAAAAGCAACTGAATATGTGTCAGATGGCATTGTAAAAAAAGCAGGGGCGAATAAAGTAATTAGTAAGATTAAATTTGTTGTTAGATGTGAATCATCAGATAACAAAGTAGAAGAATGTAAATTTGTCTGGGAGATTCCAGATAATAGTGCTTGGTTACACGAGTATGATTTAGTTTGTAATGATGACAAGTGTAATAATAATAAAATAAGTTTTGTTCCGTTAGCTAGCTCATCTAATATTAGAGAACTAATGCATGCACAAAGCGAAGAGGAATTTTTCGATAAATATGATGAAAGTGAGATATTATTTGATCTTAATTTATGTGAATATGTTAAGGAAAAAACTGGCTTTGATATAGATGAATATGTAGACAAATTTGATAAGTTAGGATATTCATTTACAAAATTTATCTCTTGCGTTGAGAAAAAAGGTTTTGTTGCTTCATTTATTAATGAAGGTGAGTCTCCGGCATTAGATTTAGTAAATAATTATACAGAATTAGGAAAAAGCTTTTTGAAAAATACGTTGCCTGAAAATTTAGGTTGGTTATTAGATACATATATTCATTCGTTTAATATTGAAGAAGATAGTATGAATTTTAAACAAGAAAAAAATATAAATAGCTGTATTGTACCACCATGGCATCCGGCTACAATCCAAAAAAAGATTGATCAAATTAATTTCTTTATAAAAGGTTGTAAAGAATGGTGGAATGAAACAAACAAGTTTAATAAAACGAGTGCTAATAATTTAATTGAAAAATTAGAGCATATGTGTAATTTACAAAATACACTTGATCTTTTTCCAGCTTCAAATTCTCAATATTTTGGAGTAATTGCTTCATATGGTGCATTTTCCCTATATGAAAAAAAGGAAAAAGAACGTAGCAATAGATTAAAAGATATCATGCGTAAAGATGCAATTTACGATGATGATTTTGATGATAAGCAAGCTAAAAATTTAAACGATAATGCAAAAATGATATATGAAGTTATAGAAGATTATATTAAAGCTTTTCAGAATGATAACAATATGAATATTGTTTTTATTAATCCGTCTGAGCTTCAGCCAATCGTAGCAGCATTGCATAATTATATAAATGAAATAAGGAAAAATGACCAAACATGTCAGATTAATATTTCATTAAAAATATTAGTTAAACCAGAAAATAAAGGTGGTAGAAATTATCTTGCATTCTGGATGGACGAGTTGTTTTCAAAAGATGAAAAAGTCAATATAAGAACTTACCTTAACGAGTATAGAAACAAGGATGATTTAGATTCTTATCTAAACGGTAATAATGATATTGTTTTTGTTATGAATTTATTAAAAGATAATTGTTTTTCGTTTACAAGAGAAATAAAAGAAAAGGATAATATTTGCGTTGATTGTAAATATCCCATTGTATATAAGCCAGCTCCAGTTTCGATGACATCAGTAAAAAGAAAAATTGAATTATCGCAAAGTCAATTTTCAGCTGCTTATACACATACACAGATTGTACATTATAGAGACAAAATGGAAATGAAAATAGATCCAAATGAGAATTATATAGTTGTAAGAGAAGTAAGTATGGATGATGATGTATTAGAAATTGTTCATATGTTACATGACAAAGCTTATTGGGTTGTATGTGTTGATAGTGGAATAGATGGTGCACTATTAAAAAATAATGAGAAATACAAAGACGATTATTCAATAATTGGATTTAGTACAGGTAAAGGTAAGGGAGTATATGGTGAATATAACATTACAATTACAGAACGTAAAAGTATTTTAACTGCAATTCAAAGTAAATTAGCAGCTAGACTAACTGATTTATTTAAATGGAAGCAGGAAATAGTAAAAAAAGCAGCACAAAAATGTATTGAGGAAGCAGGAAAATTAGACGGTATTAGTTTATTTTCAGCAATAAATCCTAAAGATCAAAATATACATGAATTTATGGCATATGTATTAACTTCTTTGCGTGAAAGAAAAAAATGCAATGATTCTGCGTTATCTATCATGATTCACTTAGATTCATATAAACATTGGTTTGATGAAGAAATAAGTGGATTAGACGATAAGTCAAAATCTAGACCAGACTTTTTATTATTAGAAGCTAATATTGGAGATGGTAAGCCATTGAATTTAAAAGCGACAGTTATTGAGTGTAAAATTGCAATAGAGAAGAATAAGGACGAACATGAAAAGAAAGCAATCAAACAAGTAAATCATGGA
This sequence comes from uncultured Clostridium sp., assembly GCA_946409935.1. Taxonomy (GTDB): domain Bacteria; phylum Bacillota; class Clostridia; order TANB77; family CAG-508; genus CAG-269. Next base: position 16,648 of record CAMJYG010000043.1, read on the forward strand.
ATTGAAAGATTGTCAAAGTTGTTTGATCCAAATTCAGATTCTGTAAGAAGACGATATTGGTTCGCACAATTATACAGAGCATTAGCTTTTGCACAAGTAACATTTAGTAACGATTCGAAAGAATTTGAAAAAATGTCTTCAGAATTACGAAATATTTTAGAAGGTAACTTTGAAATATCTTGGAACGGTGCAGTTTTAGGTTATTGGTTAGACATGCAAGGGGATAGTGAAGAAGTTAAAACAGAAATAGTTGAAAAAAATACTATTAAAATTTTCAATATTCCAAAGAAAAAAATACAAGAGTTATTATTAGAAGAAAACGATGCAATATCTTTTGTTAGTGTATCAGAAAAAACGTTGGTAGATGAAAAATGTTCTATGAATTCATCAAACGAAGTCATTGTATCGGAAAATGAAGAAAAAAGAGCAATAACTAATGTAGAGGTTAATATTCCCAAAGAAAAACAATTGCAGGAAACTAAGGAAGATGTTTTTGTAGAAGACGGGGGAAAAGAGCAAAAATCAGAGGAAAATATGCAAGAGTTAAAAGTTCAAGAACAAGAAATAGATTATGAACAAAAGGACACTTCAGAAGAAGGCATGAATATTTTATTTGGTACAAATGATATTACAAAAGAAGAAGTAATATGGAAACCTAATGATACCACACAGCTATTCCATACCAATACAGGTATTATAGGAACTATGGGAACTGGAAAAACACAGTTTACAAAGTCGTTTATTACGCAATTATATAAAGAGCAGATACATAATGTAGATCAAAAAGAAATGGGAATATTAATTTTTGACTATAAAGGAGATTATAACCAGAGTAAAGAAGACTTTGTAAAAGCTACAAATGCTAAGGTTTTAAACCCCTATCTATTACCTTTTAATCCGTTAGCTCTTGTTAAAACAAGAACATTTAAGCCATTATTACCTGTGCATACAGCTAATGCATTTATGGATATATTAGCAAAGGCATATAATCTAGGGCATAAACAGAAAAATACATTGTTTAGCTGTATTATGAATACATATAAGGCGTGTGGTATAGAACCAGGCAATCCTAATACATGGGATAATGAACCTCCTACTATAGAACAAGTATATCAAAATTATATGAACGATGAAGATATAAAGAAAGGTGATTCATTAGAAGCTGCGTTAGGAAAACTTTATAATTTCAAATTATTTGAGGGTAATCCTTCAAAAACAAAATCATTATTTGAAATTTTAAAAGGAGTAGTTGTAATTGATCTTTCAGGTTATGATGATGATATTCAAACTTTAATAGTTGCTATTATATTAGAATTGTTTTATTTACAAATGCAAGCGACTGGTTCAAGTAAAATGGAAGGAAAATATAGACAACTTACAAAAATAATACTTGTAGATGAGGCTGATAATTTTATGAGTAAGGATTTCCCAGCATTAAAGAAGATTTTAAAAGAAGGAAGAGAGTTTGGTGTTGGAACAATACTTTCAACGCAATTTTTGGAGCATTTTTTAGCAGGGGATGATGATTATTCTAAATATATTTTAACATGGGTTGTGCACAATGTTTCTGATTTGAAAAATACGGATATTGATTTTGTATTCAAGACCCAAGCAAAGAGTTCAGAAAGTAAAAGATTATATGAGGCAATAAAAGAATTACAAAAGCATCATAGTATTGTAAAAATTGGCAATGAAAAGCCATTGTACATGGAAGATAAGGCTTTCTGGAAACTATATGAAGAAATGAACGAGTAATAAAAAAGACGTTAATTAAAGAAAACTGATAGTATCAAGTAAAGAGTAAAAAGTTAAAACAATTTATTTGATACTATCAAAAAATGGAGAATTAGTAATGGTAGTATGTTTTTATAAAGATTAAAGAACAAATATCCGAATTATACCAATGTATGAGTGTATTTGGGGGATAATATGAAAAAAATAGAAAAGAAATTTAACAATAAAATATTTAGAATAAATAATTTCAAAAGTTTAGGTGAAAATATTTTAAAAATAATAAAAAGTATTTCATCTTATGGAGTCCCATCTTATGCTGCAGAGACTTCTTTTTTTATGTTACTTTCATTTGCACCTGCATTGTTATTTATAAGTTCTATTTTAAAATATGTTAGTTTCTTTAACAGAGAAATATTTATCTTAATTGATGAAACATTTCCGGATTATATTGCTATAAATGTGAAAAATATTTTGCATGAAATATTAGAGAAAAACGGTCAAATTCTTCCAATTTATGGATTGCTAGCACTTTGGTCAGCAGGTAATGGAATAAAATGTATGATAAAAGGTCTAAACAAGATTTATGGGGTAAAAGAAGAAAGAAATTGGTTGGCGCTTAGAATAGAAGGCGCAATATATACTGTTGTTTTTACAGTTGTGATATTATTTTTGGCAACGTTATCCTTTTTTAAAGGAAAAATTAAAACAATAATAGAATGGTTTCCTAATGATATTGAATTTATAAGAGAAATTCATATGATAGCAGAAAATGCGAGTGTTGTTACAATTGTTGTGTTGATTATATTTTTTACAAGTCTATACACTTTTTTACCAAATAAAAAAGTAAAATGGGTAAAACAATTAAGAGGTGGAATTTTTTGTACATTAGGTTGGGAAATTTTTTCAATATTGTTATCTATATATGTTGAAAAATTTGGAGGATTCTCACTTTATGGAAGTCTTAATACTATTGCAATAGTTATGATTTGGTTATATGGAAGTATTTGCCTTTTCTTTATTGGAGGAATAATAAATCATAAAAAGTAACAAGGGAGATTTGATTTGCGGTGAAAAAATAATCTTTAAATGAAAAAGTAACTGCTAGTTTGCAATCGTAGTTGCAAGCAAAAACAAGCGTTTAAAAATTCATTTAAAGGTTTTATATAGAACAAATAAAAACTAATAGATGGTGTGTCAAAACAAAAAAATGTTTTGACAATTTGTTGCGATGGTGTATACTGATAGTAAAGGGTTTGATAAACAATAAAAATGTTTTAGGAGGCTTATGATATGTTGTTGAGTTATAAGTTTAAAAATTTCTTGTCGTTTAAAGATGATGCGGAATTTACAATGTTTGCCCCGGGTAATAAAGTTAAGAATCGATTTCCAGATAATTACGTAAAATTAAATAGTGGATATGATGTTTTAAAAAATGCAGTTATAGTTGGAGAAAATGCAGGTGGAAAGTCTAATTTTGTAAGGAGTTTTTATCATTTTAGAGATTTGTTTATAAACAATGCGTTTGTACATTCATATAAAAATTTAATTAATGCAAATAATAATATAGAGAAGTGTCCGCTGGAGAATGAAACAAAACAAATGTTTGAAATAGAAATGTCTGGAGAGAATGACATTATTTTTCATTATTATGTTGAGTTTGATTGTGTTTGCATTGTAAAAGAATATTTGGAATATAAGAATAAAAAAGAATCTGAATATAAGAATATATTCTTTATAGAACGTATGATTAGTAAATTAGAATGTGATCATAATGCGAATAATTGTGATATTGAAGAATGTAAAAGAACAGAGAAAATACCTTATTCAATAAATACCAATGATATTGATCCGTCGATAGAAAAAATAGTAGCTCAATCTAATACTGATGGTTCTTTGTCAAATAGTTCGTATGGATTATTTGTATCTAAGTTTGCTCTGCTTGGAGAAAAGCGTGCATTGGAATTTATTAAGCTTATACAAACATCAATTTGTCCTGTTTTATCATCCAGAGACTTTAAGACAGATTTTGAAGATCCTAAGAATAAAGATGAGTATTTAAGAATCTTGAATACTGAGGAATATTTAGAAATATTTAGATTAGTGGATTACAGTATAAAACGTATAGAGATAGACGAGAGTAATCCATTTAGAGACACGATGATATATAGAAAATCTAAAACCGGTAAAGAGTTTGGAAGAAAGATAAGAATGGATTCAAGTGGTGTTTATGAGTTTTTCTTGTGGGCAATTCATATATATGAGGTTGTTTATTTGAATAAAATAATAATTGCTGATGAAATGGATAAGGTGCTAAATCCGGTTCTTTCTGATCGTGTTATGGCTTTCCTAAATGCTAAGAATCATGCTGGGCAGTTTATTTTTACATCTCATAATGTTTTGCATTTAGATTTAAAAAACTATATGAAAGAACAAATATTTTTTGTTACTAAAGATTCAGAAACATTGGAATCAGAACTCTATTCATTAGCTGATTTTCCAGAAGTTCGTTATGAAACAACAAAAGTGTATGAGTTTTATATGAAGGGAATACTGGGAGGTACAGCAATTGAGTAGAAAAGAACGTAGTATCAAAAAAGTATTTAAAGTATTTTGCGAAGGAGATACAGAATATAATTATTTTGATAATATCCGAACAACAAAAAATATAAGTTTGGCGATTTGACCTGTAAATATGGGAGGCGGAGGATATGCTAATTTTATTAGTAAATTAAAATGTGATTCAAAT
>CAMJYG010000044.1 GCA_946409935.1 uncultured Clostridium sp.
ATAAATTACAATATATAAGTCTAATAATTCCATAAAAACCTCCCCAAAATAATATTAACAAAAATATTTCTTGATCTAACAAGTTAGAATAAAAAATTTTTTTGTATAAGTAGGGGAGAGAGGAATTATTTTTTTATAGCTGTACTTTTCTTCTTTGCTATCTTCTTACATTTGTTTATATTTTTGAATTCTTCAAGATGTGTAGATATATAATCTTTATTATTATAAAATTCATAAAACTTGTCTTTTTTTAATCCCGTTCTTCTCATAGCTTCAGCTTTTGTGATTTCTTTATTATCTACAAGAGCTATAATTTCTTGCCAATTATCAGGAACTTCAATTTTAGGTCTACCATAACGGCGACCTGTTTTTGTTGCTCCTGTTTCTTTCCAAGTGTCAATACCTTGTTTTTGGTCGCTTCTTCTATCCTGATAATCTTTATCAGCACCATAGCTTAATACACATAATATAATATCTGAAATTAAACTTTTTTCAAGGTCAGAACTAAAAGCTGTAGTATTTAACATTTCTTCATTATGAGAAATTATATCAGCTCCAATTTCTTTAGTAATTATTTGCCATTGTTCTTTTATTTCAGTATAATTTCTTCCAAATCTCTTTAAATCCATTATATGAAGTCTATCTCCTTTTCTAAGTACAGATTTTAGAGCTTGAAAGCTTTGTCTATTAAAATTCTTTCCTGAAGCATAGTCTATAAATATATTTCTTTCATTTATTCCTAACTTTTCTGTAAACATACGAACTTGTCTATCTTCGTTTTGGTCTGTAAAACTAATTCTTACATAGGCAAAATCTACAGAATTTTCAGGTATATTTTCTTTTTTTATTTTTAATCTATTTCTTTCTTCACTTGTCATAATAAAAACCCTTTCTTTGAAAACATTATATAAAAAGTGTCTGAAAAAGTCAATTATAATTTTCAGATGTCTAAAAAATAAAAGATGTACTTTTTCAGAAAGAAAAAAACATAAAAAGTATATATCTATAAAAGTATACTTTTTTAGATATGCTTATTAGGGAATAAATTACAAAATAGACAAGATTACTTAAATATGCTATAATACTGTATTAATAAAATTAGAAAGGATATAGAAATGGATTTAAAAGACTTAGAAGAATGGCTAGAATTCATAACAAAAATACAACAAGTAAAATTAATGATTACAGACAGAAAAAACATATTATATAGTTATCCAACTTATGAAAATAGGGGAGAGGAGCTTTCAGAAGAATTAAAATTATATATTAGTAACTTAAATAAAAGTGTTATAAGTATTGATAAAAATGTTTTTAACATTGGAAAATTAAAAAGAATATTAAAAAAAGATAATGAAGAAAGTTATACAGCTCAAATGATAGCTCCAATAATAATTGATGATGAAATAAAGGGGAGTATAATTTTTTATAGAGATATTACTATGAAATATGTAAAACAAGATTTTATTCAGTCAAAAGTAGAAAGTATAAAAATAGCAAAAGATTTTATTGAAAAAACAATTGATAAAAATAAGAAAAGTGCTGTATAAAGCAAACTACTTTCTATTAGAAATTCTAATAGAAATCTAATAGAAATCTAATAGAGTTTCTAATAGATTTTCTAATAGAAGATGAAAAAAGTCTAAAAAAAGGAGAAGTAATCATACTTCTCTTTTAATGTTTATTGCTCAAAATTTCTGTAATATTCAAGTCTTATATTGTGTAATTCTGTTTCTGTAGATGAAGATAACCTATGATTTTTTCTAAATTCCTTGTTGCAAATAGTTAATATTTTTTTTGCTTTTTTATCTAGTTCAGTATTACAAGGAGCTTTGGAAACTAATTCATCAATTTTATTTGTTAAAGAATTAATAGGAATATAGTATTTTGGCATTGTAACAATATCAGTAATCATATTTTCTAAAAATATAAGATTATATAAACTAAGTTCTTCAGAGGAATTGTTTATTTTCTCATCTATAATCTTTTCTAATTCTTTTAATTGGTCATTTTTAATAGATGCTAATTCTTCAGGGGTATACTCATCTCCAAGTTTATATTCTGTATGATTATTTGCTCTAGTATGGTCTTTATCATCAGCTATATAAGGCTTAATTTCTTGATTAGTTGCTTCTTTAATTTCTAAATCTTTCATTTTTTACCTCCAAAAAAATTTCAGATTATTTACATTATATACCATAAATCGCTTGTGGTCAAATTGACCACAGACAAAAAAGAATAAAAATAATACAATTAAAAGAATAATGCAAGTAAGGGCAGGGGTTAGAATGGAAAACTTTAGTAATTGTAACATATCAGGAAAGAATATAAAAAGGATTAGAATTAAACACGGTTATTCATCATTAAGAAAGTTTTGTGAAGCTCTTGAAAATAGTGGGTTTATATTAGATGCAAGTAATCTGAATAAAATCGAAAAAGGGGAAAGACAAGTAACTGATATTTTGATAAATGAAATACATAAATTAACAGGAGAAGAATATATAGAGTTTTTTAAAAATACTTAGAAGATGCAGCATAATATTTTATGAGGCATCTTCTTTTTTTATGCTTGATGCTCTAGTATTCTGTAATTATATGAATTATCTTCCAATAGAATTTTATCAACTACAGTAGTTATAAATTCTCTAGCTGTAGGTTTACACCTAATATCATTTATTGTATTTCCAAAGAATTCAAAATAAGTATTTGTAGTATTCTTCTTCATTGCTGTATCTATAGCATTTTCAATAGCTCTTTCTACAGATTTATACGAAAGACCCTTTCTTTTTGCTATTTCTTCATATATAGTTTTTAATTGTATATCTTCTTCTTTATGTGATATAAAGTAAAATATACTATCTCTTAAATAATTGTAACCTTTTAAAGATGTAGATATACCAAGTAATTGAAGATAACTAGAGATTCTCATTAATATATTATCATCTTCAATAATGCTTAGTACATTTAAAATTCTTTCATATACTACATCAAGGTCAAAAGGCTTAACCATATAATATAATGCTCCTAATTTCATAGTATTTAAAGTTATAGGGTTTACACTTAGTGCAGATATAATTATAACTTTTGTTTTTATATTATTCTTTTTAAAGCTTTCTAATACTGAAATTCCGTCTATACCTGGCATAACAATATCTAACAATACTATATCAGGTTTGTATTTTTTTGCAAGTTCTATTGCATTTTCTCCATTATTTGCAGTTTTAATAGTATTAAAGATATTTTTTTTACTAAGAAAAGAGGACATAATATTAAGTTCGTTTATATTATCTTCTACAACAAGTAAATTATACTTCTTATCCATTGTACTTCTCCTTTCATAAAAAAATAGAGTTCTGTACTTAGGAACTCTTTAGTATTTTTATAAAATTCTTTTGTTTGAAACTTATTCATATAATATTATACTATATAATAACAAATATTACAAGAAAGCTATATAGTAAATTAAAATAAAAAATTATAGTATTTTATGAAAATTAGTTGTCAAACAAAAAAACTACTTTGCCATTTTGCAGTTGCAATTTAGCTTCAAAAGGTTTTCCAGATTTGCTTTTAAAACCCTTTATTTTAGCCGTAGAGCCTTTTTTTATTAAGTCATCAATATTCTTGTTGGTTAATTCTTTTTGAGCAATTATTTTTGAAATTGAAAAGCCACAGTCATTTTTATAATTTGAACAATAATAATTGTTTTTTCCCTCTAAAATATCAGAACTACAAAGAGGACATTTTCCATAAGAAATTAGTTTCTTTGCAAATAAAGTATGGTCTATAGATGTTTTAGAATTGATAATCTCAGTAATGTATTTTTCAATATCAGTTAAAAAATCAGCGACTGATAAAGTACCTTTTTCAATAAATGTAAACTTTTCTTCCCAATCTGCTGAAATTTCTATTGATTTAAGTTTTTCATCTACAATATTTATAAAATTAATTCCCTTATCTGTAGGAATTAAATTTCTTTTTTCTCTTTTTATATAGCCTGTCTGAAGTAATTTTTCTATAACTTCAGCTCTAGTGGCAGGAGTGCCAATTCCTTTTGATAAAAATTCTTTAGATGTCGCATCAAGATATTTTTTACAATTTTCCATAGCAGAAAGTAAAGTATCTTCTGTATATGGTTTTGGAGGGGTAACTTCCTTTTCATCTAATACAATATTAGATGCTGTTAAAACATCAGACTTTTTTATATTTGAAAAATCTATATTTTCAGAAGATTTATTTTCATCTATTAAAACTTCTTTCCAACCTAGATTTTTTATTGTATTAGATTTAGCTTTAAACAAGTAGTTTCCTGAATATAATATTAATTCATTTTCTATATAAAAATATGGACTAGAAAAAGAAGCTAAGAACCTAAGTGTTATCATTTCAAGTACATTTTTTTCCTTTTCTGAAAGTTCTGATAAATTGACTTTAGAAATGTTTTTTGTAGGTATAATAGCGTGGTGGTCTGAAACTTTTTTATTATCAAAATTTCTTTTATCTATTTGCATATTTTCTACAGAAACAGTAAATTTTTGAGAATTGAAGATATTATTTTCCTTAATAGATGCTAATAGTTCTTTTGCTGTAGAAATCATATCTTCAGATAAATGGGAGCTGTCAGTTCGTGGGTATGTAACTATTTTCCATTTCTCATATAGTGCTTGAATAATATCAAGTGTTTCTGAAGCAGAATAAGAATATTTTTTATTTGCTTCTCTCTGAAGTGTTGTTAAATCATATAATAAAGGTCTATCTATCTTTTTTTCTTCTGATTTAATTTCATCAACTCTAAAAGAATTCTCTATTTTTGAAATTAAGTCAGTCGCAATTGTTTTTTCTAATTTTGAATTATTATCATTATCATAATATATAGCTTTAAAAGAATTAAAATCAGCGACTATATTATAATAATAAGATTTTTTATGCTCATTAATTTCTTTATGTCTTTGTACTATTAAATTTAGAGTAGGAGTTTGAACTCTACCTGAAGTTAGTTTGCTTTTTGCTTTTATAGAATATAACCTTGTAGCATTAATTCCAACAAGCCAGTCTGCTTGTTGTCTTGCCAATGCTGAAAAATACAAATTATCATAATTTGACAAGGGTTTTAAGTTTTTAAATCCCTCGCTAATAGCTTCTTCAGTCATACTAGAAATCCATAATCGTTGCATATTTTTTTTGACATTTATTCTATTTGCAATTAGTCTAAAGATTAATTCTCCCTCTCGCCCTGCATCAGTACCACAAATAATAGTATCTACATCTTGCCTTTTCCATAAATCATTTAATACTTTAAATTGTGTTTGAGTATTTTTTAGAATATAATATTCAAAAGGTTTTGGAACTATAGGTAAATCCTCTAATTTCCATTTTTCATAAAAAGCATTATACATCTCAGGCATTTTTAAAGTTAGAAGATGACCTACAGCCCAACTAACTATATAATTATTTCCCTCATAGTATTTGTCTTTTAAGGTAGAAGCTCCAATAACTGAAGCTATATCTTTTGCTACACTAGGTTTTTCTGCAATTACTAATTTCATTGAAAATTCCTCCTTTTCTAATAGAAATCTATTAGAATTTCTAATAGATTTTAAGTATCTAAAATACTAGCATTTGAGCTAAGTATTTCTAATATTTTTTTTGTTATTGCTTCGTTTGAAAGTTCTATATAATCAGTAAAATAATGTAGTAAATCATATTTATTTAATTTTATTTCTGTAGGAGTACCAAATTTAGAGTTTTCTACAAAAAAGTAAATATTTTTGTTAGCAATATAAAAACCAATTTTCCCTCCAAAATGATTATATATATCTTTGAAAGTTGCAACTTTTTTTAATATTTCTTCATATTTCATTAAATCAACTCCCTAAAAAGTAAAAAAAAAAGATGCAGATAAAAAATATCTGCATCATTTTTTTAGAAGCCTGTTTTTGGCAATTTCTTTACATTTAAAGCTTTTTGGTATAAGCAAGTAGACCATTTAGAGCTTTCTGTAACAGTTTTATCAAGGTAAGATCCTCCAACAGTTGTATAATTTGTAAATATTGTGTTCGGATTTAATCCTTGATTAACTGTTACTAAGATGAAAGGTTTTTCTACTTCAGAAAAACCTGGATTAGTTGTTCCAAAGTTTAATCTATAATCAGTAATAAATTCATCTTCTTCTAGTGCAATACTCTTAAAATCAACATAGTTATTTGTTTGTGTTGAATATTTAGCTTCTATATCTTTCCAATTGTTTTTATTTGTTTTATAAGAAATAGTATATTCTAAGTTTTGATTATATGTTCCAGTAAATAGACTATTGATTCTTACTTCTTCAGGTAAATTGTCAAGCCAATAGAAATTATCTAGTGGAACATTACTGTTGTTTTGTATATTACTGAAATCGTATCTAATTTCTTGACCACAAGTTGTTTGTTTAATACCTTGTTTGTATACATCAACCTTAATTTTAACACTTTCGTCAGTATGTGTGAAAAATTCTACTACTTCATTGTTTTTTATAAACATTTCGTGTACGGCATCATCTATTAAATAGTATGTTGGTGCTTTTGTTTCTTTTATATATACTTTTCCATAATTTATATAATCTGTTGTTATTGTTCCGTTTTCATCTGTTGTTACAACTTGTAAAACATTCATATCTTTATCATAAATAGTATATTCTGTTCCAGGAAGTGGAGTACCTGCTTCAAATCCTGATAAATCGTTATATTCAGATGATGTTTTTGTTATATTTATTTTACCTTTTATAATTGCATTGTAAAAGTCTAAAGATGTTTCTTCGTTAGCTGTTATATTAAAAGTTTTGTTCTCAGGTTTTACATATCCCTCAGGAACATTTATTTCTTCTGCTGTGAAGTTTTCTCCAATTTGAATATCTTTTAATGTTGCTATTCCGTTTTCATCTGTTGTTACAATTTCATCTACTTCTTGACCTAAGAAAGAAGTTCCTTTTATTCTAAATTGAATACCACTAATGTTTTTATTATCTTCAGAAGTTTTTACAATTTTAATATCTCCTTTTGAAGCTATATCTTTTGCTATAATATTAATAATTTGACCCTCTGTTTCTACAAAAAATGGTATATCATCTTTGTCTAATTCATAATATTGAGGAGCTACACTTTCTTTTGCAATATAATGACCATAAGTTAAGTTTTCTACTGCTACTATTCCGTTTTCATCTGTTGCTCCTGAAGAAGCAACAAGAGGTTCGTTTTCATCTAACTTCTCATTGTTATTAAGGTCTTTGTAAATATCATATTTTGCTCCCTCTAGTCTTTTTGTATCATCTTCTCTGTCTGTTTTTGTAACATTTATGCCACCTTTAATTATAATATCCTGGTCTGTAAAAGATGCGTTTAAATCATAAGGAGTAAAAGAGAAAGGATATACATTTTTAGAAAGATTATAACCTGTAGGAGCTACACTTTCTTTTGCAACATAATTTCCTATACCTAATTGTACTTCTAATGTTCCGTTTTCATCTGTTGCTCCTGTTTCTGTAACTAATACATCTTCTGTATCAATTTTTTGGTTATTATTTACATCTTTAAAAATTTGATATTTTGCTCCTGAAAGCTTATTGTCAGTATTTCCATATTCTACTTTTGTAATCTCTGCTGTTCCAACAACTTTTGCTCTGAAATCTGTCCTTCCACCATTTGTAGAGTATGGGTCAAAAGTTACAGCATAATCTTGCCAAGCTGAATTTGGTGTTTCTCCGTAAAAAATAGGATATGTTTTACATCTTGCTGAACCTACTAATGTTCCTGTTATTTCATTTTCTAATGCAGAAACAGGAACTAACACTTTGAAATGAGAACCTGCATTAAATGTATTAGTTTGATTATTATTCATATCTGTTATAAGAGTTCCTGCTGGAAAACCTAAAGCATCTGTAATAGTATAATTACTCATATCTACAGCTGATGTTACAGAGTATTCTTGTGAATAATAATCTCTGTTACTATCTAATTGAAAAGCTCCTATTTTATTAAAAGTAACTTGTGCATCAACTCTATGTCTGCTTCCATATCTTCCCTCATTAACCATATTAATCATTGCATTTTTTATAGCTTCGCCTCTGTCATCTGCTCCGTTATATCTACTTTCGACATCAAAGCCATATATAATACAATAAACTGCTTGTTTTGTAGCCACAAAAGCATCTTCTACTGTCGCAACTCCCATTTGAGAAGGAGTTTTATATGGATAACCTGCTAAAATTGTTCTCCATACTCTTTCATCATCAAGAACTTTGCTTATATTTACAGTATAATTGCCTTCTTCTCCTACTCCGTGTTTATCTCTATTTAAACAATATGCAGGATATAATGAGCCATTGTGATTATAATAAACAAGGGTTGTAATAACATAAGACCAGTCATTTATATCATCTTTCCAATATTGAAGATGTCTACCACAGTCGCCGTGATTTTCTAAGTATGCTGAATTTATATCTGTTGCAAATACAGAAGATAAATTACTAAAAAATAAAGCTATTAACATTAAGATAGCAATAACTTTTTTAAATGTTTTATTTATTGTCATTTTAAACCTCCTAAAAAAATAGAGATGCAAAGTGCATCTCCTTATTGTAATGTTTCATTTTATGGAACAGATGCACAATAGCACTCTGTCCATTGATAAACTCCATTTACAAAATAATCTCTAGCATAAACATTATATTTAGTACCACCATTAATAACTATTCCTTTTACATTGTTTTCACTATAAGTAAATTGTGTAGAATAATTCATAGCATTTTTACTTACAGTTACAGTACAACCATATTGAACGCATAAATCGTTATATTGAGAATATTGTTTTACAGCAGAAACAAGTTTGTTTTCATAAGTGGTATTTTCTGTATAAGTAATCTTATTTTCTACAGGTTTGCTTTCTACAGGTTTTGTTTCTACAGGTTTAGTTTCCTGAGGTGGTGTTGTAGGTTGTGTAGTTGTAGCTGAGCTTGTTGTACTACTGCTTGATGTTTGTTGACTTTGAGAGCTAGAACTACTACTTGAACTACTTGACTGTTTTACAGATGTACTAGAATTATTATTGTTTGTTTGAGTTGTTTGTTGCGTATTTTTATTTGATGAAGCAACTTCAGTTTTTTCTTGTTTTGCTTCAGTTGATATTTCTTCTTTATTTTCTGTTTCTTCCTTTACTTCTTCAGGTGTTTCCTGAGCTGAAGAAGTTTCATTAGAAATATTTTCTTCTACAGTATTTAAAGAAGAAATTTCTTCTTTGTTTTCCATATTAGATAATTCAAAATCTGAAGAAGTTTCATTATGTTTTTTTATTATAAAAATACTACAAATAATTAATAATACTATTAATATTATTGATATATATAATATTAATTTTTTGTTTTTTAAAATTCTTTCTTTCATTGGTATACCTCCATTTTAGCATATTTCTATCTACTTTTATTATACCATATTTTAGGTATAATTGCAATAGTTTTCTAATAGAAATCTATTAGAAATTCTAATAGAAATCTAATAGAAAACCTAATAGAAAACTATTAGAAAATCTAATAGAAAATAGATAGTTGCTTTTTATTTTTCTAATAAACCTGTTACACATAACCTTAAATTTTTTTTGTCTGCTACACAAGTTATTAATGTTATTTTATCTTCTGCTGAATTTTCTACTACACTTACATCAGTATCTTTTATTTCTTTTACTTCATTAACAATATATTTATGCTCTCCTGTTATATTTTTATATAGGATAATATCTCCGTTTTCTAATTCATTAAGTCTTGCGAAATAGCTTCCGTTAGGATAACCTCTATTGTGAGAGCAGAAAGCAATATTTCCGTTTATAAGGCCACTTTCTTCAAAATGACCTATAAACTCAGATAAAGTTTTATTATCTGTTCCCTCAGAGGTTTTAGCATCTATTAAGTCAATTTTTTCAATAGTAATTGTACCTAACAAATCCTCATTTGTTGTTGTTTGAACTTCAGAAATATCTTTTTCTTCCTGGAAGTATACAGGAAGCTTATGAGCATTTAAGATTAGAAAGATAGCAATAAATATTATCAACAAAAAAATAACTGAAATAACAATAATTTTATTTTTGCTAAGTTTCATTAGAACCTCACAATTATTGGATTTCTAGTTATTTCAGTATTCTTTGTAGTATTATCATAAATAATATCAATATGTGTATTTCTATATTTGTTAAAGTATTTATTGTCAAATTCAAGCTTAAATTCTTTTGATGTATATAGATGTTTATATTTATCTAAATTAATACTATTGTTTTTTGTAATATTTATTTTTCTAACCTTTTTAAAACCATTATCTTGTTTATTATATAAAGTAATATGTTTTCTCTGTAATAATATTATTATTGCACAGAAGAAAATTCCTCCTGAAGTTAAAACAGCAGGAATAATATTAAATTTATTTTCCTTTTCGTATGTTACTGTATAGATAATTGGTGCTTCATCTAGTTTCTCTACATTTCCTGTATAAGAATAATGAACTTCGTATGTAGAGGGGTCTGTTCTAGTTGTTATTCCCTCATAATTCATTATTGCAGAATATGTAGCAGGAACTTCCTGATTATCTATAATCTCTGTAGATGTTATATTCCAAGTTGGATTTACTAGATAATATACAATTCCATTTTGAGTAATTGTTTTAGGTATAGTATCTAAGTCATTTCTTGAATAGTCATTATATCTTCTAGTAATACTAACTTTATATTCGTGAGAATCGCCTTTTATTTCATCTATAGTTAAAGATGAAGTATCAAAATTAAGAGTACCTTTATAACCATTTTCAGAATAGTCAACAGAACTTTCTATTTTTGAAATAATATCTGCTGTATTATTAGTATCTGAAATAAAAGACTTGTCTACAGTTCTTATAGTGCTTAGAGATGTACTACCACCTGTCTTTTGTGTGTCAATAAGTGTAGCTTTTTTATTGTCTATTGTTTTTTCTTTTTCAAGAGAAGATAAAAAAGAAGCTTCTTCTTTCTCTTGAACTTCATAAGTATAAATGTATTTATTGTCTACTTGTTTAAAGCTAGTTTCTGAAGATGCGTGAACCCACATCACACTAACTATATTAAGTATGACAACATAGCCTATTATCATTAGTAATCTTCTTAGAGTTTTTCTAAGAACTTTCATAACACACTCCTTTCTATAAAAAAAAGACCTCTTGCGAGGCCACTTTTTATTATATTTATCTAACAGGGCTATCTTTTAAGGGGATAATTGAAAAAATTATTAACAAGTTAATTAACCCTGTTAGTATTTTACTTTATCATTATACAGCATTTTGTTTCACTAAAAAAGGACATATTTTTCACATTTTCGAGTTTGTTCTAAACAAGTATATTTCTGTGTTTTCATTAATTAGTTGTTTTATTTTCTTCGTAGATCCTAACGGAATTATTCAGAAAATAAAACTAAAAATTAAATCTCTTATTGAGCTATTAAAAATAGCTGTTGCTCCTAGAGATATTAATATACAAATTAAAATGTAACCAATTATTTTAAAAAAAGATGATGAAATATCTAAAATAAAACTATAAAACTTCTCTATCCCTTTATTTTTCTTGTTTTTCTTAGTGTCTGAATTTTTTGAAGCTTCAAAATCGTTTTTAAAGCTTTTTTTTATTTTAGCCATATACTTTTATGTCTTATTTTTCCTTAAAAAATTAATTTTAGGGATTTTGAATGTTTTTTTAGTAGTTTTATTTTCTATTTCAGTGGCAGGTATGAAATTTTTAAAAATAGTTTCATACATTAATTTATTTTTTACTTGAAAAGGATAAGGGATATAATCAGAAAAATATATTTTTTCTGAAATTTTCTTCAGCATATCCTTTATTATATTTTTTTCATCTTCAGGAGTAAAACTAAAAATAAAAACTAAATCATTTTTAGATAATTCATCTTTTACTTTTTTTAGGTTTACAGTTTCCCAAGCCTTATTTCCTGAAACAACAATTTTTATATCTTTTTGGATAAAACTTTCTTTGTCTTTCTCATCAAAATTTTGGAAGTTTCCCATATCATATATAAGAAAATCATAACCAAATCCAATTATTTCAGCAGTATTTCCCTCTGAAGTATAAATTTCTAATCCCTCATATAAAATTCTATGTATTTTTTCATCTACTGTTGTTTCCTGGTAGTAATCACTAATAGATTTTATACCTGAAGTGTTTTTTGTTTCTATATAGCAAGAAGAAATATTAGGAAGCTCTGAAAGAAATTTTGTTATAAGTAAAGCTTGTGTTGTAGTTCCTATATGTGCTTGTGTTCCAACTACACCTATAGTTATTGTTTGCTTTCTGTTTTCCTTTTTTATGATGACTTTTTCATTTGAAGCAACTAATAGTGGCAAGTCTTGAATTTCAAACTTGCAACTATCCCTATATAGCATACCCTCATCTGAAAAACATTTTTCTATTTCTAGTTTTTGCAAATTACTTTCAGGAGCTGAAATAATATTATATACCCCTTTTCCAAAAAGAATACCTAATATTGTATTTCCGTGTTTATATCCTATTGCTACAACTGTTATTCTTGTATTTCCATACATTTGTCTGAAGCAAGAAACAGCTGAAGAAATTTCTTGTATAGATGTCTTTTCTTCTATTGCTTTTAAGTCAATAATAAGATGCTCACAGCTATTAAGATTTCTAAAATCTTTTTTGACAAAGTCTAATAAATTTGTTTGACCTGCAATATTCATAATATTTATATTAAGTTCTTCAGCTATATCTTTAAATAAAAATTCGTTTTCGTGTGAAGTTATATATATTATCAATGTATCACTCCTTTCCATAAAAAAAAGACCTCTTGCAAGGCCACTTTTTTTATTAAATTATGTTATTATTTTTTACCCAATATGTACCATATTTAAGCTCTAAGAACCCCTCTTGATATAGTTTTTCTATAAGATATTCTGCTGTACTTATTCCTATCTTAAATGTTCTTGTTAAAATATTTGTATTAATTGATTTTGAATTTTTAGTAAATTCAATAACTTCATTATATATTTTTTCTGCTGTTGCAACTGTTTGTCTTTTATATTCTTGTTCTTTTTTTCTTTGCTCTTTATTTTTTCTTATAAATTTACGAATCTTTGATTTATCTTCTTCAGAAAGTAAATCATATTCTAAAATATGTTGTTCTAATTCTTGTATGTATTTTTCACTATCCATTATAAAATAAATCCTCCAAAGTGATTATATAGTAAAAATGTAAAAAAGTAAATAATTATTCAGTATTTTCCATTTCTTTAGGTTCATAAGTAATTGTTTGTTTTTCATTTTGCACAACTACATTATTGTTCTCTTTTATGCTATCTTCTATTATTTTTTCAAGTTTTTCATCTTCAGAAAGATTTTCTTCAGTAGAAGTTTCTTCTGATATTTCTTCTTTTGCAGGTTTTGTTGCTTGTATACCAACAAAAAGAAATATTGCAATTGATGAAAGTATTATAATATAAGTGATTAATTTTCTTATAGGTATATCCATTTTATCCCTCCTTTAATTATTAAATAAGTATGGATAGGGATTAACTGGTTTCCCATTTACCCTTACTTCAAAGTGTAAATGAGGCCCTGTTGAATTCCCTGTACTTCCTGAAGTCATTATTACTTGCCCTTGTTTTACTGTATCTCCCTCTTTTACAAATAATGTAGTACCGTGTGCATATAAAGTAGAAATGTCGCCGTGATTGATTATAATATGATGTCCGTAACTTCTTTCAAGATATACAGATTTTGTTACAGTTCCCTCTTTTACTGCTAAAACTTCTGTACCTGTAGGAACACCGAAGTCTATTCCTGTATGTAGATTTTGTTTTCCTCTTAAATTTCTATATCCATATAAAGAGGTTATTTTAGCATCTACAGTAATAGGCATAGAAAGAGTACCTCCATTATATATAATTTCTCCTGAGCTATTTGTAGATGTACTATTTTCAGAAGCTTCTTTATCAGTATTAAGAGCATCTCTAAGTTCCCATATATAACTTAAACTTATATCTCCTGAAATTATGTCTTGTACTGCATTTAAAGGAGCTGTAATCAAATATATAGGTACTAAAAGAATTAATAATATTACAGCTATTATACTTATAATAACGGAAATAATAACTTTTTTTCTACTTTCTTCATCAGCAAGAGAAGATAAAACTTTTAAAGCAACTTTTACAGCACCTGGACTAGCCATTTAATCCCTCCTTTTTAAGTTGCTTTTGCCTTTTTTCTTCTAAAGTTTCTTCAAAAAATTCTATTTCATCTTCAGGAGCTTCAATATAAGCAATATACTTTTGTCTACCTATTCTTATAACTGCTTTTCCTCTAGTTTTAGATGTTAAAACTAATTCCTCTGCATCTGTTAAACGATATACAGATTTTATATCTTTAACATTTTGAGCATCTGCTCCCATAAGAATTACATTTGTAGCATTGTCTATACAAGCTTGTCCGTATTCTCTAATTCGTGGTGCTAAGTAGTCATTTAATGACTGCGTACTTAGTAATATAGAACCATTATATTTTCTAGCTCTCTTAATTGCAGAACGCAAGAAAATTAAAGCCTGAGGAACATTAGGGTCAACTAATAAATGTGCTTCATCAAGTGTTAGAGCCACTCTTTCATCTCTATCTCTTGCAAGTTCTTGCCAACACCAAGTTAAAATATTGTAATACTGTGCTTTTTTCATTTTTTCATCTCCATTTTGCAAGTCTGAGATGTCAAGGCAGATGCTTCTTGCATCATTTCTAATTGTAGTATATCCACTCCAAACTTCCCTTTGAGAACCCTTAGAAATTGGATAAAGTAATGACTTTATAATTGATAAATTTACTTTGTTCATTTCATCTGTTTTCTCTTTTTCCTCTATATAATCGTACAAATCACTTAATATTGGATAATCTGAATTTTTTAGTTTTGAAATATCAGTATCTTCAGTTATATTAAATTTTGTATATACTTCTTCAATATTTCTTTCTAAAATTGCAAGTTGTAAATCTGTTAAATCAGGAAAATAAAATTTGAAGAAGCTTCTTAAAAATTGAAAATGTAAAGCATAATCTCCTAGACCTCTTTCACTTTCTTCCATTTCATCATCTTTTGGAAGCTCTCTAATTTGTAGTGGATTAATTCTTCCACCTTTTCCCCCTCCTGTATTAACCCAATTACCATTTAATGATTTTGTCAATTTTTTGTATTCTACTTCAGCATCTAAAATTATTAATTTTACACCAAGAGCATATAATTGTGTATTTATATGTTTTAAACAAAATGATTTACCACTTCCACTCTCTCCAAAAAGTACCACATTAGCATTTTGAATATCATCTCCTAAGCCGAATATATCAAGTATTATAAGTTCTCCGTTTTCATCTCTCCCAAGAACAAATCCGTTTTCCAGGATTATAACCACTTCTAGCTTGTATGAAACCTCCTGCAACAGTTGACATAGGCATATTTCTTTTAGCTATTTTTTCCATAAGTAAATCAGGTGCATAAAAAGGAGCTATAGACTTAAACCCTTGTAGAGTTAAATTTGCCAAGCTCCTGACTCTAAACGATAAAGCACTTATCTTGCTTTCTAATTCAGAGCATTTCTGATTTAGTTTTTCATCATCTTTAGCTGAAACTTTTATATAAACTGATACAAAACAAAACTTTTCATTTTTTTCATCTACATTTTTTATAGTTGTTTCAGCATCTTTTATTCTTTGATTAGCTCTATTTCTTTCAATAAAACTTTTACTTGTATCTCTAATCCCAATATCTATATTCATTCGTTTTGAAACTGCTTCCATAAATACTGAGCTATATATAGGTAGTACATTAACTTTTACTTGTATTCCTGGTATATTAGAAATATCAGATAGCCAACCTGTAAAACACTCATTAGGAAAGCCTTGAATAATATATAATTTTGAAACTTCCTCTCCAATTATCATTTTGTTTCTTTGTATATGTATGCCACCAGGAGTAGCCAAAACATCTAAAAGATAGTTATTTACTCTAATTTGGTCTTGCTCTACTTTTTTCATTTACAGCTCCCCTTTCACTTTTATTCTACTTAAATCAGAAAATCTATTTACACCCTCTACATCTTCATCATAAGCAACATTAGGATTAGTAAATCCATTTATTAGCTGTACTATTTCGTGTTCATTTAAAATTCTAGCATTACTACTAACATTTTGAAATCGCTTAATCCACTCATTAGCTCGTTTTAAGAGGTCTTTTTCTGCATAATCAGACATTTCTTTCCATAATATGATATATGTTTGCTTTTCAATAGCATCTCCTACAGATGACATACTTTGTAAGTAATTTATAGTATTTGAAATAATCCTTTTTTGTACTAAGTCTTGTGATGATTTTCTTAATTTTTCATAATTTGCTATAACCCCTGACAATTCAATAGGTCTTGAAATGCTATATAAAGAAAAATATACATCTTCTGAGCTGAATTCTGCTGTATATGTGATTAATTTTTCTTTTAGCTCTGAAACAGACCATAATTGTAGATTTATAGGATTAATTTTAATGTATACAAATATTTTATTATCTCTTGTATATAAAAAGTTCCCCCTAATATCTATAACATTAAGGAGTTCTTGTTCTGTAAGTTCTTTTGTGTTATTCTTTGGTAGAATTTTGTTCATCAAGTAATTTAAAATACTCATCAATTAATCCTCCTCCTAATTTATAATTGTAACTTTTTTGCGTTTTACTAAATCTAAAAGCAATTCTAAATTGGTCTAATAAGCTAAGTGTAAAAGTATCTTTTACAGTTAGAAAAAATCCTCCTGCAACGAAAATGAAGCTTAATAGTATAGCCATAAAATCATTTCTAACAAAAAAATAAAAAACTAAAGAAATTATTATGCCTATTAATCCTATTACTACATTTTGTAAAAATTCTTGTACTCCATAGCCATTAAAAAACTCTGTTTTTGTTTTTAAATTAACAGGTATACTCAAAGTAATTCTTTCTCTTGAAGCCATAATTCCCTCCTTTCTAAAATTTATTTTTCATTGATCCTAACGGAATAATTCAAAATAAATTTAATATGTTTGAAAATGAGGACTTCCAAAATAACTAAAAACAAGGTTTTTAATTTGAAATACTGCAAGTGCAATTACTAAAAAGATAATTGCATTTTTTATTTTTTTTATGTAAGTTTCCCTGTTCTCTGCATCTAGTTGAGCTTGTAACAATGAAATTAAGATTATAACTATAGTTCCTGCTGTTAAAATTCCAAGTACCCAACTTATTATTTGATTTAATGTTTCCATAAATAACAAATCCTCTCTATTTAATTATTCTTTTTATGCTTGATATTAGATGAATTCCTTTTCCAATTTCTCCTCCAGGAGAAGCTAAAGCAAATTCTTGTAAGAACTTAGGAGATATTGCAAGTAAACAACAAGCTATTGCTAAGAAAATATTTCCTCCCAAAACTAAAAGAAGTACAAGCTTAATTAATATAACTTGTACTAATACTGTAATAACATTTTGAAAGAATTTCTTTGTATAAGGTGCAAATACTCCCTTGTCGCTATCTAATATACCAGTACACGCAATAGGAACACCGAAGTCTTAATACTAATATTTCTATTCCTCTTTTTAATAGCTGTATATACAATATACCTATTAAAACTAAAAGGATAATAGCCAAAACAGCTGTAAATAATCCTTGTGAGGTTACAGTTGCTACTAATGATGAAACTAATGCTCCTGCACTTGTATCAATTTTAAGTGCTGTCAAAACACTTTTTCCAAATTCATCTGCAACATCAATTCCGAGCTTATATATATAGGGAAAAGATATTGCAATTACTATAGCTTGAACAAATTTTACTACAAGTGGGAAAACACTATTTGTAGCTTCTCCACTTTGCCATAAAATATATGTTTCAATACCTTTTTTAAGAAATTTTAGTATTATTAAGGTTATTCCAAATGAAAAGATAACATTATATATTGAATTAAAATCAATATTGCCTCCTCCAATATAACTTTGCATTCCTTTTTCTGAAAAGAAAGCTGTATCCATTGTAGAAATTAGAAAATCATTAAAAAGATTTTCTGCTTGATTAACTACATTAGTAATTAATTTGACAAGCATATCCTCCATTTGAACACCTCCCTTTTATCTGAAATAGCTTAATATTACTGTTACTAATCCTTTTACTAATACTGATGCAACCATACAAATTATTGCTGTTTTTATTGTTTTATCCCAACGCTTCATATCCATTTCATCTGCTCCATTTACTGTAGGTCTTGATTTCATAAATAAAGCTACTAGAATACTAAATATACCAACAGTAATTATTATTCCCATAAGCCAAGTCGTTGAGTCATTTACTAAATTTTGTACTCCTGTTGCAAGTTTTGAGCTTCCTATATCTTCAGCGAAAACTGATGAACTCATTAAAATAGTTGCTCCTAATATAGAACAACTTGTTATTAATTTATTTATTTTATTTTTCATTTTTATTCTTCCTTTCTTATAGGGTTTCATAAAGTTTTTTGAGATTTTCTTCTCTTTTCTTTTCTTCTTCCCATACTTTCCATATTTTTATTTCTTTTTGTTCTCTTATCTGTCTTTCTTTTTGTCTTTCTATTCTTAATTTTTCATTGTGTTTTTTACTGCCCATTCCAAACATTTTGTTAAAATACCATTGTGAAACATCAGGTATATTTGAAACTAAAGGCTTTTCTCCTGCTTCCATAACTAATACATTAGGTCTTTTTATTCTCATTACTTCTTCTGCTGTAAGTAATGGTCTGCTTATTAAATTACTACTTCTACTAATTGATGAAGTGTCATAACTTCTTGAATTACTTGAATTACTAACACTACCTGACAAACAAGTATATGTTCCAAGTCTTTTTGAAATAAGCTCTGCTGTATCTATTGAGCCTGTTTTTAAGAAGTTTAAAATCATTGTATTGTCTTGAATTGTTTGAGAAACTTCTTTTCCATAAGTAGCATCAAGTTGCATATATCCCTGAATAAAAATATAAAACAATATTCCTCTACCAGCTCCAACAGTAAGCATATTGTCAAATCCTGCAATTTTAGGAAAGTTTCCAAATTCATCTAATAAGAAAAATACTTTGCGTGGAAGTCTACCTCCACACTCTAAATCGCTATATCTAACTAATTCTAAGTATGTTAGAGATGTAAACAGCGAAGCTAATTCAAAGTATGTTTTTGTTTCATCAGGTAGAATTATAAATAATGCAAACTTTTTCTTAGATAAATCGCAAATATCAAAATCACTTTCTGAAGTAATATTATAAGTATTAGGATTAGTAAATAATCGTAATGTCGTTAATGCAGATGTAAAAAAGCTTCCTCTTGTCCTTTCAGGTGCTATTTCTACAGTTCCAAATAATGCTCTTGCAGGGTGTTCTTCAGGAAGTGTTTTAAGATATTTTGTAAGTGGCATATTCCCCTCATTATCAGATTTACACATATTATTTATGAAATGATAAACATTTGTAAAATTCTGTAGCTCAGGTTTAAATCTGTTTTCATATAATATAAGCATTATTGAAGATGCAATAGCTGAAGCTTCTCCATTAGTCCATAGTTTCTCGCCCTTTGCTTCTCCAACTAATGTAGATGTAATATCCCATATTCTATCAACTGCAAGTGGCATATCATTGTCATTAATAGCTTTTATACATTGTTGTAAAAAATTATAATGGTCTGATTTTTTAGGATTTTTAAAATCTATTGCTCGTACTTCATAACCTAAATTTTTATAAAATTTACTTGTGTACTCAAAAAGTTCTCCCTTAGGGTCAGTAAATAGCACACTTTGACCGACTTAGTCCGAATAAGTCCGTGCTGTTTGTAAAACTAATCCTCTTGTTTTACCGACTTCTTGTAGAACCTATATTTAATGCGTGAAAATCATCTCCAACATAATGGATTATTTCTTTTCCTCTTTTTTTATCAAGTCTTATTACTAAACCAGAGTTATCTAAAAAAGGAGATGCTTTCTCCCCTTTTAGTAGCTTTTTTATATTTTCATTTTTTGGGTCTAATACAACTTTATTGTAAATTTCATCTATTTCTTGTTGTTGCATAAAAGTTGCTGTTCCATATTGACCGTTCCCCAACTGCAACAGGAGTTTTAATTCCTTTTGCTACTTCCTTTCTCCTAGAAACATTATTTTTTAAACTACTACTTTGTATATATAAATAAGCAATTATAAGAATAAAAAATAATTCTGTAATAAAAAATAATTTTTTAGGCTTGTCGTTATTAATAAAGCTTTCAATTATATTTTTTATTGTAAGATTACCATTAATAAAAAAATCTGTATTACTAGACAATATATTATCTAACAATACAGAAGCAAAAATTGAAAATATTGAAAGTATAATTAATAAAACTGTATAATACACTAT
>CAMJYG010000045.1 GCA_946409935.1 uncultured Clostridium sp.
TCTCATCTTTAAACGCATACATTTCATCTCTGAATTCATACATCTCATCTTTAAATTCATGCATTTCATCTCTGAATTCATACATCTCATCTTTAAATTCATGCATTTCATCTTTGAATTCTTTTAAATCTGTACCTATTTTTTCTACTTGAATCAATATCTTATTTAATATAACTTCTTCCATACTTCTCACCTCCTAACTGAATTCAATTATACAAGCAAAGAAAAATTTATGCAATAGTTTTTTCATTTTTTCTTGGAAAAAATTGTTTGTTTATTTTAATTAAATTTTGCACATTATAGTATTAGAAAAAGCAAAAAAGTTTTTTCTTACATGTAATATTACAGGAGGTGAAAAACGATGTCAAACAATAGTAATAAAAAATTAGTTCCAGAAGCTATGACTGCTTTAGATAAATTTAAATATGAAGTAGCTAGTGAAGTTGGTGTTAATTTAAAAGATGGTTACAATGGTGACTTATCTTCAAGAGACGCTGGTAGAATAGGTGGAAACATGGTTAGAAAATTAGTTCAACAAGCTGAACAACAAATGAAATAGTTTCTATACTAGTTACTGAATTTTTCTTTATTGCAGGAAGTTAAATTTTGTTTTTATATATTTTATTTAAAATACATAAAGGCAGGATTTGATTTCCTGCCTTTTTTATATAAGAACAAAAAATATATTCATCTGATATATAAAACTATATGTTTCAAAGATTTTT
Organism: uncultured Clostridium sp.; assembly: GCA_946409935.1. GTDB lineage: Bacteria > Bacillota > Clostridia > TANB77 > CAG-508 > CAG-269. Next base: position 726 of record CAMJYG010000045.1, read on the forward strand.
TCCTTATTTTTCTATTGGTTTTACGCTTCAGGTTCCACCAATCCATAATTTTTACCATCTTTTAATTTATGTATAACATTAACTTTTCCTGTTTCTACATTTGTAAATACCAAAAAGTTATGTGTTGGTTTTTCTTTTAATTTTAATACAGCATCTTCTGGAGTTATTGGTTTTATTTCATAATAAGATGTTTTTATTATTTCTTCTTTTATTTCAGCAATTTGATTTTCAACAAATTCCATGTTTTTGATTGATGCATCTTTCATCATTTTTTCTTTTTTAGTTTTTGCTTTTCTAATTTGTCCTTCTAATATGTCGATATCTTTATCTATAGAAGCATACATATCTTTGTTCTCTGTTACCGCTCTATATTTTTCTCCATTTGCAACAACACATATTTCTGCTATTTGTGCATTTTTTTCTGTTCTTAATGTAACATCTGCTTCTGCATCCTCGAAATATTTGTCAATTCTGTCTAGCTTTTTTTCAACATAATCGTTTAAGGCTTCTGTTATCTTTAGTTCCTTTCCTGTTATTTTTATTTTCATAAAAACCATTCCTTTCTTTCTTTTTCTTAAAAGAACTTTTAGTCCCTTTATTTTTATTGTATAACCACATTATATATGTTATTTTAAATTTTTTCAACTATTTTTATATTATATCATCTATTTTATACTCTTTTTCTAATTTTTCATTAAAATATAATTTAGAAATTATTTTAAATTCTTTTAACGAATCTTCCTTTAATGAAAAAGAAAAGATTTTCTTTGATGGTGCTGTTATTACATATTTTATAGCATTTTTCGTACTTTCAGTCATTTTTATACAGCTTGTATCTTGTCTACTACACACTTCACATTTAAAGCCATTATCTCTTAGGCTAAAATACTCTAATTTTTCCTTTTCCTTGCAATTAGTACATGCATTTATTCTTGGAGTTAATCCTAAATAACACAATATCCTCAACTTAAATACACTTACAATTAAATCCAAATCTTTATCAGTTTCAGATATTGTATATAGTGTATTTAATAATAATTGTAAAATATTATAACAATTTTGATTCTCGTGTGTGACATCTTGTACTATTTTATTTATATGTACTGCATATTTAAGCTTATCTAAATCTGTTCTGATATTATAGAATACTTCAATTGTTTCAACAGAATTTATGTGATAATTTAGAGTCCCTTTAAATAGCAAATATTCTCCAAAGCAAAACATTTGAGTCCCTGCAAGAAGTGCACTTCTCGGTTTTCTAGCTCCTTTAGCTACACATGAAATTTTTCCTGCACCCGGTGTAAGCATTGTTAACATTTTGTCAAAATCTCCTACATTACTTTCTGATAATATAATTCCATTCATTTTTATATTTGCCATATTCTAGCAGATGTAATATTTTTTTACTTACATCTTCCCCCTTTTTGTCAGTTATAGGAAAACAATAGAAATTTTCCTATAACATTAATTTTTTTCTTCTTTATAAGTTTCTTGATTATTTTCCATTATTTTTCCTGCTTGATTTTGTAAATTTTCTATTTGCTTAAATTCCATAAAAGCATTTATATCTCCAGTATTTTTGAATACATCCCATGCTATTTTTTTAATCATAAGCTCACTTCCTTTATTTTAAAGTTTTACCTTTAATTTTATCTTTTGCATTTTTATTTTTTTTATTCAATTTTTATTTATTATTTTAATTTAAATTTACCTACTATAGAATCATTTTCCTGCCAATCTTCTTTTACTTTTACCCAAGTTTTTAAATTTACTTTAACCCCAAAATTCTTTTCCATATCTATTCTAGCACTTCTTCCTATTTTTTTTAACATTTCTCCATTTTTTCCAATTATAATTCCCTTATGAGAATTTTTCAAACAATATATTGTAACCTCAATATCATATATATCTTCATTTTGTTTAGTCTTTCTTTGTTTCATTTTTTCTGTTTCTACATATATACCGTGTGGCACTTCATCTTGCAATAAACATAAAGTTTTTTCCCTTATTGTTTCTTCTGCTAATTGTCTTAAAGTTTGGTCAGTATATTCTTCAATGTCATAATATGCAGGTCCTGGCTTTAAGTTTTTTTCTATTTCATCTAATATAATATTCTTATATTTTGAATTTGTTGCTGAAATAGGAATTACCGCTTCAAAATTGTACTCTTTACTATATATATTAATTAATTTAAGCAAATTTTCTCTTTTTATTAAATCTATTTTATTAATAATTAATATAGCCTTTCTTTTAGATTCTTTTATTTTATCTAAAATAATTCTATCTCCTTTTCCTATGTCTTCACTAGTAGCTTCGATTAAAAATAAAATAACATCACTATCTATAATAGATGCAAAAGATGTTTCTATCATTGTTTCATTCAACTTAGTTTTAGGCTTGTGAATTCCCGGTGTATCTATAAAAATTATTTGTGAATTTTCTCTATTTACAATTCCTTTTATTGCTGTTCTTGTTGTTTGTACTTTATTTGCAATTACTGCTATTTTTTCTCCTACCAATAAATTTAAAAGCGTTGATTTTCCCACATTTGTTCTTCCAATTAATGTTACAAAACCTGATTTATATTCCTTCATTAAATAATCCCTTCCTTTCTGTGCAACACATAAGATTACTTTCCTATTGTATAAAAAAAGTATTTATGCAAATAGCAATGCATAAATACCAGTCTACCTACATTATTAAGCATAAGCTTGACGTTTTTTAAAACTAAGCAAATTCGTAATATCTTTTTCTGTATTTCTCGCTTTTTGAGTTTTTCTTGCTCTTTCTTGTTCCAATTCTCTTTTTTGTTTTTCTGCCATTGATTGACAAATAGCTTTTTGATAAGTAAAATGCGTATCTTGTGCTATTTTGCTCCAATTATAGTCATTTCTAACTTTATTTTTTGCTCTTTTGGTAATCTCTGTACAAAGTTTATGGTCATATAATAATTCTAATATAGAATCTGCAATTGAATTAGGATTCCCACAATATGCTTTCATTCCATTTACTCTATGATCAACAATTTCATTTAGTCCTCCAATATCTGATACAACAATTGGGTTTTCAGAAAGCATTGCTTCTAGAGCAACTATTCCAAATGGTTCGTACGTACTTGGGAACACAGCTATATCTGCTGCTTTATACATTTTTTGTACGTCCTTTCCATTCATATATCCTGCAAAATATACTTTATTCGATATACCCATTGAATTAACTTGGGCTTTTAACTCATCTATCATTCCACCTTTGCCACATATAACAAGCTTTGTATCATGATATCCATTTAATATTTTAGGCATAGCTGAAATTAGATGCTGTATACCTTTTTCATATACCAATCTTCCCATAAATAATATTATTTTTTCATTATCCATTGCATATTTTCTTCTAAAATTATAGTCCCTTTCTATTCCATTGAAAAGTCCTAAATTTACTCCATTTGGAACAACATTTATTTTATCATATGGTAATCCAAACAATCTTTGTAATTCATTTTTCATATAATTACTATTTACTATAACTTCAGCAGATTCATAAGTTAACATCCATTCTGTGTCATTTATATATCTTTGTTGCTCATCGTGTATACCACTATTTCTACCAGCTTCAGTTGCATGTATTGTTGAAACAATTGGTATATTATATGAATTTTTTAGTGTTTTTGCAGCATAAGCAACAAGCCAATCATGTGCATGTATTACATCAAAATTACCTTCAGAGGCTATTATTTCATTTGCTTTTGCCAACATATTAAAATTCATTTGCATAATCCAATCTATAAAATTATTTGGATTAATCATGTAATTATCAACTCTGTATACTTTCACACCTTTGTCATCTTCAAAATATGGCGTATCTCCATCTCTATATGTTATAACTGTTACATCATGTCCATCTTTTATCAATGTTTTTGATAAATCATATACTACTCTTGAAATTCCTCCTACTACTCTTGGTGGATATTCCCATGTTAACATCAATATCTTCATTGATATACTCCCTTTCTTTATACATTTTCTTTTGTTATATGACTTTTTCATTTTTTATATTGTATACAAAAATTTGACAATTGTAAATATATTTTTTTATTTTTTATTTTTTTCTTCTAATTATCCAATCTCTTTCACATTTAACAGGTAATTTTATTTTAACTTTTTGTCCTTTAACACCAGGACTTATTTCTGAAATCTCTTCATCAGTTTCATCATCCCAAAGTTTTTCAATTTTAAATTCTAATGGCTCTAGTTGCTCTGGAATTATTATTTCTAATCCATCTCCTACCTGTAATTTATTTTTTATTTCTATTAGTGATTTTTCTTCACTATATTCTACAACTTTTCCACCAAATTCGTAATCTTCATTATATTGTCTTCCACCATATTCTTGAATATCTTTATTTTTTCTATCATTAAAATAAAATGTTGTAAGACCTCTAGTTTTAACTTTTTCTAATTCTTTTAAATACTTTGTATAATCATAATTTTTAGGATCTTTCTTATAATCATCTATTGCATGTCTATATGTATTTACAACACTTGCTATATAATATTCTGTTTTTAGTCTTCCTTCTATTTTTAGGCTATCAACACCCATTTCAATTATTTCAGGGATTTCTTTTATTAAACATAAATCTTTTGAAGAAAATATACTTGTACCATATTCATTTGTTTCAATAGGCATAAATTCACCAGGGTTATTTTTTTCTTCTGCATATAAGTTATATGACCATCTGCAACTTTGGGCACAATCTCCTAAATTAGCACTTCTACATGCAAGAAAATCACTTAAGAAACATCTTCCAGAAAATGCAAAACATATCGCTCCATGTATAAATATTTCTATTTCCATGTCTTCCGGCTTATTTTGCATTATATATTTTAACTGTTCTTTGTTCATCTCTCTTGCCATTATCATTCTTTTGGCACCATTTTTCTTCCAGAAATTGCATGCATGTAAACTTACAATATTTGCTTGTGTACTTACATTTATTGGTACACTTGGAGCATATTTTCTTATTACATCAATAACTCCACCATCTGCTGCAATTATTCCATCTGGTTTTAGCTCTTCTAGTTTTTTTGACATTTCTATTATTTCTTCATATTTTTCATCCCACGCAAATATATTTAATGTTACATATACTTTTTTCCCTATTTTATGGGCATATTTTACTGTTTCTACTAAATCGTCATCTTGCATATCTGCTCTTGTTCTTAATGATAATGATGATGTTCCACAATATACTGCATCTGCTCCATATAAAAATGCTATTTTTGCTTTTTCAAATGAACCCGCTGGGGCTAATAGTTCTACATCTTTCATTTTCTCAATACTTCCTTTCTACATCGTGAATTTATTCTATAACAGAAATATTTAATACTCTATTATCTCACCGCCCTTAATTAACCCATAACTTTCAAATAAACTATACATAATTTGAGGTGGTAATCGTCTTATTTTTGCAGGCTCGACATCAGTACCCAAAGAATATACTAACATACATTGCTTTAAGGCTCCCCATAGCTCTTGATCATTTTTGCTTCCTAGTTCATTATTTGCCACAAAAGGTTTCAAAAACGGAAACTGTGTTGCTAATAATTTGTCACAACATTCATTATTTAATACATCCTGATTTTCTAATCCCCTTTTTCTCCTCATTACAATATGTTCTTTTAAAAAAGGCCATGTTTCAATGTATGTCTGATATATATCCTGTAATTGTATTCTCCCATCTGGTAAAGTTGTAAATTTCCAAGGTGTATTTATTCCTCTAAATAATTTTCCACTATTAAACATCTCTTCAATTAATTTCTCATCTACTGTTTTATATTTTGAATGGCTAGCTGTTCCCGTAATAGCATTTTGTTCAACCTCTGCTGTCATAAAGTGGCATTCTATCATCGGTACTTTACTAAAATCTATATTTTCCAATCTTTCAAATAATATTTCTAGCATGTCTTTCAATGTGCTTATAACATTATCTTTATCATTTTCTAATAAATAATTAATAGAATCAAAAATCTTTGTTCTCTGTTTTTCTTTTTCTCGACTGTCCTCTTTTAAATTCAAAGGATTATCTTTATATAAATAAGTTTCTGAACTTTGAACAATCTCATCAATTCTTGAATTTACGTTAAATTCTCGTAATTTCAAATCTCCGGTACAATGATAAGCATTATATCCATTCGATTTATCCATTTTTTTATCTTTTATAATATCAAAAGCCAAATGGAAAAATAACATAAGAAACTCTTTTTCTTGTTGTGTAGCGGTTACAAATTCCATTCCAAAAAAATCATCTAATGATTTTTTTTCTGTATTTCTTAGACTACTAGAATAATCCTTTATTCTTGATTTAATACTTGTTTTTTCTCCTAATATTTCATTTCTTCTTGCAACTTGTATTGAATCTACAATAGCTTCAACTATTTTTATAAACTCTCCTCCAAGATCACAGACTAATCCTTTATAACCATCAGCTATATCTCCGCTTATAAGGTTGCATTCTAGCAGTTTCTTCGTCAAACGCTTTTCTATCAAAGTCTGTTATTTTTATTCCTTCTGTAAATTGTTCTCTTTTTTTATTTCCCATATTAAATATTTCTCCCTTATATATTTAACTTACTTATCGCCAATCCATCTCCCACTTCTAAAATTTCAGTTTCGAGATTTGGATTTTCAGTTGTTTCTTTTATATATTTTCTAAGGTTTGTAACTGCAGTTCTTTGTTTATGTTTATTATAATCACTCATTACATAACCTTTATATAAAATATTATCTGCAAATATTATACCATTTTCAGCTAGCATTCGTAAAGCCTCATTTAAGAAAAAAGTATATTTACCTTTTGCAGCATCTATAAATACAACATCATATTTTTTATTTAGTGTTGGCAATATTTCTACTGCATCACCTTCATATATATTTATTTTATCTGATACTTCGGCTTTTTTTATATTCTCTTTAGCTTCTTTAATTCTTTCATCATCTCTTTCTATTGTATCTATTACCCCATTTTCACTTAAAAATTCTGAAAAACATATTGCTGAATAACCTACAGCTGTTCCTATTTCTAAAATTCTTTTAGGTCTCAATTCTTTTAGTCGCTTAGATATAACTTCTAATGTATCATCCATTATTATTGGTATATGCTCTTCTATAGCTTTTTTCTTTATTTTTTCTAATTCTAATTTATTCATAATTATAAATTCCTTTTTATTTAAACATGTTTAATTTTATTTTTTACATTTTAATATAATTAATTCCAATTTGCAATATAAGTATACTTATTTCATTAATATTTTGCCTTAAAGGTTGATATATAAATATTTATGAATGTTTCGAATGTGATTGGAGAAGTTATAATCGTTTCTTTAATATAAATTAATGAGGAAGCGCGAAGTATGTAGCGAGAGGCTCGTTAATTTATATTTTAGAAACGATATAACTTCGTAATGAGCCGAGAAAATGAATAAATATTTATATATCAACCATTTATAGATTTTAAGAATAAAAACATTAAATAGTAACTTATAAAATAATAATTTGTTCCAAGAAAGTTTCTACATTGGCAAAAAATTGCCAAAAGGGGCGTCCCCTTGGCATCCCCATGGCAATTATTTTCTTGCTGCTCTTTCTCTTTCTTTTGTGTCTAGTATTTTCTTTCTTAAACGTATTGATTTTGGTGTTACTTCTACTAATTCATCATCTTGTATGAATTCTATTGCTTTTTCTAATGACATTTGAATTGGTGGTACTAAACGTAATGCGTCATCTGAACCTGAAGCTCTTGTGTTTGTTAAATGTTTTTCTTTACATACATTTATTGCTAAGTCTTCTCCTCTTGAGTTTAGACCTACTATCATTCCTTCATATACTTCTACACCAGCACCTATAAATAAATCTCCTTTATCTTGTGCATTGTATAATCCATATGTTACTGATTTTCCATTTTCAAAAGCTACAATTGTTCCTCTAACTCTTGCAACTACATCACCTTTATATGGTTCATATGAATCAAATATATGGTTCATTGTTCCTTCACCTTTTGTATCTGTTAAAAATTCTGTCCTGTATCCTATTAATCCTCTTGCAGGAATTTTGAATTCTATTTTTGTATGTCCTGCTTCCGCTGGTTCCATATTAACCATTTCAGCTTTTCTTCTTCCTAATTTTTCTATTACATTTCCAACACAATCATCTGGAACATTTACTACTAATAATTCGATTGGTTCGCATTTTACTCCATCTATTTCTTTAAATATAACTTTTGGTCTTGATACTAAAAGTTCGAAACCTTCTCTTCTCATTGTTTCAATTAATACAGATAAATGAAGCTCTCCTCTTCCTGATACTTCGAAAGAGTCTGGAGATTCTGTTTCTTTTACTCTTAAAGAAACATTTCTTTCAAGTTCTTTGAATAATCTATCTCTAATATGTCTAGATGTTATAAATTGACCTTCTTTTCCAGCAAATGGTCCATTGTTTACACTAAATGTCATAGACACTGTTGGTTCATCTATATCTACAAATGGTATTTTTTCTGGATTATTAAAATCACATATTGTGTCTCCTATACTTATATCTGGAAGTCCTGCAAGTTCTATAATATCTCCTGCTTTTCCTTCTTCTACTTCAACTTTATTTAATCCAACATGTGTATATACTTTTGCTATTCTTCCTTGTGTTACTTTATCTTCTTTACCACATATAGCAACAGGCATTCCAACTTTTATAGTACCTCTTTCTATTCTACCTACAGCTATTCTTCCAACATAATCATCATAATCTATATTAGATACAAGCATTTGTGCTGGTCCTTCTTCATCACAATTTGGTGCATGAATTGTATTTATAATTGTTTCAAATAAACAGTTTAAATCTTCAGTTTCATCATTTAAATCCATTTTTGCAATTCCATTTTTTGCTGATGCATATACTACTGGGAAGTCTAATTGTTCATCAGTTGCATCAAGTTCTATGAATAATTCAATAACTTGGTCAACTACTTTTTCAGGAGTTGCTCCTGGTCTATCTATTTTATTTATAACAACTATTGGCTTCAAACCTAATGCTAAAGATTTTTTCAAAACTTCTCTAGTTTGAGGCATTGCTCCTTCAAATGCATCAACTAACAAAAGAACTCCATCTACTGTTTTTAAAACTCTTTCTACTTCTCCACCAAAATCTGCGTGTCCAGGTGTATCTACTATATTTATTTTTATGTCACCATGCATTACAGATGTATTTTTAGAAAGAATTGTAATTCCTCTTTCTTTTTCTTGATCATTTGAATCCATTACTCTTTCTTGTACTTGTTCATTCTCTCTAAATATATGACTTTGTCTTAACAATGCGTCTACTAATGTAGTTTTTCCGTGGTCAACGTGTGCTATTATTGCTATGTTTCTAATATTTTGGTTATTCATTTTTTAATTCATTCCCCTTCTTTTTTATTTTTACTATGAACACTTTTCTTCATAACTTAAGGCGTTTTTAGAGGGATATCACTTATTTTTATCCTTCATAAACGCCTATTTTCTCTAAAAAACTTATTAGATTATACAACATTTTACATATTTTGTCAACTTATTTTGCCAACTCTAAAATACTACTCATAATTTCTTCCGTTACACTCTCTAGAACTTCTTTATCCTTATTTCCCTTATATTCTGTATAATCTAACGGTTTTCCATATTTTATAACTAGTCTTCTGTTGCCTTTTTCTCCTCCCTTTATTCCGCAAGGTATTACCTTCGCTCCGCTTCTTAGTGCAAAAAAGGCAACTCCATCTTTAACTTTTGCTCCCTTTTCGATTCCGTTTCTTGTTCCTTCTGGAAATAGAGCTATGCATTTACCTGCTTTTAAGACTTTTAAAGATTCTTTTATTGCAGTAACATCTTTCTCATCTCTTTTTACCGGAATTGCTTCAAACACTCCACCTAAAAAAGCTAGAAATTTATTATTGTATAATTCTTGTTTAGCTAAAAATTTCATATCTCTTTTAGCTGTTGACACCATTAATGGTGGGTCTATAAAACTTCTATGATTTCCGCAAAATATAAGTGGTTCATTTTTGGGAATGTTTTCTAATCCTTCTATCTTTACCCAATATGCTAACTTAAACCATATATATAATGCTCCTCTTACTATCCATTTTATAATTGCTTTCCAAAAATTTTTGAATTTGTCCACTTTTACTATCATTCCTTTCGCTTATACAAATTAGGTTGGAATAATCAAAAGTTACTAATCAGCCCCTAAATTTCTGTTGTCATACTTAACCGGGATTAGTTATAATTATTTATGGCTGACTAGTAGCAATCAGAAATATAATTACTTAAATCTTTTACCTCTATGTTTATTTTTTATTTTTTCCGCTTTATAATCAAAATCATTGTTAATATTATTATCATATCCATCTAGGAAATTTTTTCTAGCATCTTCTTTAGTTATTTCTTCATAATCATATTTATTTTCATATTTGTGTTTACTTCGAAGAGCCTTAGGTAATTCATCTTCATTATCTTCTTTTTTTATTGCATTTTCTCTTTCTATATTATTATTAAAAGAATTTTCATAAGTATCAAATTCATCATTTTCATCGTTTTCTTCAAATTTATACTCTTTATTGCCTTTCTTCTTTATAATAAAAACAATTACAACTAATAGAATAACTCCAATTATTCCCCATATTATGTATTTTTGAATATTTTTACTGTTACTTTCATCTATTATATTTTTATTTACTGTTATTTGGTATGTTGCAATATTTTCTGCATCTTTATCTGAAACTAATATTGTTATAATATTTTCTCCATCTTCTAAATCTTTATTACCTATTATTTCTACAACATATTCTGAATTTGTAGGCTCTGCTTTTATCTCTAATTTATTTTCTTTTCCTGTATACTCAACTTTATATTCATATACATTTGTTTCAAAATCTGGTACTAAATTAAGTTCATTGATTTTTAATATTGACAATCCATTACTTTTGGTTTCTGTTTTAGCATTTGTACTATTTTCTTTGCTTGAATTATTTGAAGTTACTTCATTTTTACTGCTTTCATTTTGTACTTCGCCTTTAGTAATATTTATTGTATATGTTTTCTTTGTTCCATCTTCTGCAGTTACTACCACATCTACTGATGTTTTTGTATCTTCTAGATTTTTTGTTCCTGTTCCAGTTACTTTTGCATTCGAATCTTGAACCTCTGCATATACCTCTATTGTTTTAGTATTTTCTGGTACTGTTACATTATAAGTTGTTGTTCCATATCTAAAACCTGTAAAATCATGAGGTTTAATTCCCAATATTTTTAAATTAGCATTACTTGATTTTGTAGTTTCACTTTTAAATGAATTTTGTGTATTAGAAGTTTCATTTGTTGTATTTGCTGCAAAACATGAATTAGACAAGCTAAAACAAATTGCGATTATTATTATAATTTTTATTATATATTTTACAAATTCTTTTTTCATAATTAAAATCTATCCCTTCAAAAAAATATGTAATTAGAAGTCCGCGCGAGTGAATACATATATGTTAACATTTTTATATTATAATGTAGTTTTTATCAGAATTAGTTAAATTTATGCAACCATTTTTAGTTATCTGAACAGTATCTTCTATTCTTACTCCAAATTTTCCTGGAATATAAATTCCCGGCTCATTTGTTACTACCATATTTTCTTTAAATTGTGCATCAGAACTATAGCTTATATATGGAGCTTCATGTATTTCCATTCCAACTCCATGTCCTAAACTATGCACTAAATCATATCCATTTAACTTGAAATCATTTTCGACCATTTTTGTTACCTGTCTTGTGCTAGCTCCATCTCTATATTGTTCTTTTGCCTGTAACTGATTTTTTAAAACTAAATCATAAACAGATTTCATTTCTTCTTGGATTTCTCCAACAAAAATTGTTCTAGTCATATCTGAACAATATCCATTTACCTTACAACCCATATCTATTGTAATAATATCTTTATCTTGAATTTTTCTATCTGTTGGAATTGCATGTGGCTTTGATGTATTTTCACCTGATGCAACTATTGTATCAAAAGATAATCCATCAGTTCTTTTTTTATAATACTCTTCTATTTCATCAGCTATTTGTTTTTCTGTCATTCCAGGTTTAATATAATTTAATATGTATTCAAAACAGTTATCCGTTATTTCACAGGCTTTTTTTATATTTTCTATTTCTTCTTCATCTTTTATCATTCTTTGTTTTTCTATTATGCGTTCAGTTTCAACAAAATTGTTTATTTTATATTTTCTTATATATTCTTTATATTTGGCATAAGTTATATAATATTCTTCAAATCCAACATTTTCACAAAACATGAAAAAGTTCTCGTAATCATCTTTCGAAATATCACGCATATCATATACAATTATTTCATCATATAAAGTTAATATACTATGTACATGCTCTACATATCTACTATCTGTTATGTATATATTTTCTTTTCTAGTTAAAAGTAAAACTCCTTCTGCTTCAATATTTGTTAGATATTTTATGTTTATTGGATTACTTATTATTAATCCTTGCAAATTTAAGCTTGACATTTTATTTCTTAACCATTGTAATTTAGAATTCACTTTAAACTCACATTCCTTTCTATTTTTCATATTACATAGTACTAACATTTTTGTTACTATTTTACCCCTTATACATACCAAGTGTAAAAATTGTCATTAAAACATTTTTTATTTGTTCAAATGGTATATACATGCTAATAAAAGTTGCTATAACTATAAATGGCCCAAATGGTATATATTCATTTGATTTTTTTATTTTTGTTGCTAATAATGCTATACTAAGTACAGCTCCAATTAAAAATGAAACTAAAGTAATTATTATAATATTTGAAAGTCCAAAAAATAATCCTAATGCTCCCATTAATTTTACATCGCCAAATCCCATTGCTTCTTTTCCATAAAAAATGCCACCTAAAACAGTAATTAATAAAAATATTCCTCCACCTGCTAACATCCCTAATATCATATTTATAGTAATTGCAACATTTGATAATCCAGATATAAATGCAAATATAATTCCAACTTCAAATATTGTTAAATTTAATCTGTTTGGAATAATTTGCAATCTGTAATCTATTACAAAAGCTGACAATAACATTGGTGTTAATACCATAAATTTTATTAAGTCTAAATTTGCGTAAAATGTGTCTTTAACTCCCAATACATAAATTAATGAAACATATATTATTGCTGTTAAAAACATTAAAATATAATTTGGTTTAAAATTCATTTTATATTCACTTATAATTTCTTTTGAAAAAACTCTTTTATATTCTGGTAACCTTTTATTAACCCAATCCACTATTTGTCCCACAAACATACCTATAATTGTGGCAACAACATAATAAGCAATATGTACATCATTTAAATACATCTTATTCTTAATCCATTCCTTTCTGTGTATATAGATATTTCTTTTTTATCTTATTTTCCAAAGGTCTTTTCCAAGCAGTATACCAAAAATCTTTTTTATTTATTGGCTCTACTAATATAGTAAACATTTTACATCTGTTTCCGCCTATTACATCTGTAAATATTTGATCTCCTACAACTCCTATATTTTCTGGTTTTTCACCTAATTCTTTTTGAACTTTTAAAAATCCAGATTTTAAAGGTTTTTTAGCTAAATTTATATATGGTACCCCTATTTTATTTGCAACTTCTTCTACTTTTTCTTTTTGATTTGTATTTGATAATATATACAATTTCATTCCCTGTCCTCTTAAATCTTTTGCCCATTGTTTTACTTCAGAAGACATTTTTCTATTATAATCAATTAATGTGTTATCTACATCTAATATTAAAGCTTTTAGTTTATTTTTTTGTAAAAAATCTATTGTTATTTCCTCTACTTTTTTAAAGTATTTATTAGGATATAATATCATATTCTAACTTTTCACTTCCCTCAGTTCAAATATATTATAATATTATCAATTAGCCACTTTTTTGTCAAGAGGAAAAAATCAATGTAATTTATAATAGGCTAGGAATTGTTACTAATTAGAATGGGGAGAATGGAAAAATTTTTTATAACTAATCACGGTTAAGCAGGACAAGGAAACTTTAAGGCTGACCATTAACTAGGAATTAAACTAGGTTGACAGTATTGACTTAGCAGTAACTATAGAAATGTTCAAATCCAGTAACAGAAAAAACTACTATTACTGGATTTGGGATATATTAAAAAATTACTTGCAAAATCTATGTTTACCTATTGTTACTGTCATTGGTCTTGACCATATCCATTTATTTGTTGCTGTTGATGGATTAAAATAATAAATTGCTCCATAGCTAGGGTCCCATCCATTCAAAGCATCCTGTGCAGCTTTTTTAGCTGTTGAATCTGGAGACATGTTTATTTGTCCATCTGAAACCGCATCAAAAGAGCCTCTTTGATATATTACACCTGCAATTGTATTTGGAAAAGAACTGCTTTTTACTCTATTCATAACAACCGCACCTACAGCAACTTGCCCTGTATATGGTTCTCCTCTAGATTCGCCATATATTAGTCTTGCAAGTAAATCAACATTTCCGTTATTACTTGAACTAGAATTTGATGAAGAACCAGAACTTGTTATTCCCATTGCATTTAGCGTTGCTGGTCCTGCTATTCCATCTGCAGTTAATCCATTTTTTCTTTGAAAATATTTCACAGCTTCTAGAGTTTTACTTCCATATACTCCATCTACACTCCCATTATAATAGCCCCATCTTTTTAATTTTGTTTGTATCTGTTTTACCTCTTCTCCTCTTGAACCGTACTTAGATAGAGCTTCTACTTCACTATTTTGAAAACAAATGGCAAATACTGATACTATTATAAATAATATTAATAAAATAGAAATTAATGTTTTATTTTTCTTACTAATCATAACAAAAAATTTCATTCCTTTCTTGCATCTCTTAAAGGCACAAACAGTATTCAAAAAAAAATTTTTCAATTATTTTTCAAACTATTTATTCCTTCATAACGTCACAAATACTTTTATAATTCTATTTTTATCAATATTTGCATTAATTATACATTTTTTTGTAATCTATTTTCCACAGTACCTACATAATATGGCTTCCATTCCAACTTGCAAATCAATTATACCATTTTTGTAATTATAATCTAAATCTATTAATTCTTGTAATATATTTCGAAGTTCTTTTTCATTAAAATAATTTGCTTGCACTTTATATTTGTTTACTAAAAAAGTTTGATTTGGTTTTAAGTTTAAACTGCTTATAATATCTTTATTATTTATTATAGCTATTTTTACAAAATATATTTTTTTGAAATGATTATATAATGTTATTAAAATCTTTTGTATAGGCTCTTTTGAGTATATCAAATTTTTCAGAACATCTAATGATTTAGAAATATCCTTTTTCCCTAAATTATCGGTTAAATCAAAAATAACACTTTCCAATTTTTTTATAGATAATTTATCTATATCTTCCTTTTTTATTTTTTCTCCATCTCCAACATATTCAATCAACTTTCTAATTTCATTGATTAAATCTTGCATATTAGTACCACAACATTCAATAAAATATTGTAAAGTATTGTCATCTATTTGAACATTATATGCATTACAAATACCTTTTATTCTTTTAGCTATTTGTGCAGGCTTTTGAAAGTCAAATTTACATACAACACCTAATTTATCAATAGTTATATATAATTCTTGCTTTGCATCTGCTTCATCTTCTACAAATACCAATACAACACTATCCCTAATTATCTCTATGTTTTCTTCCATGTAGCTTTTTATTTTTTCTTTGTTTTTTTGAATTTCAGTATTTTTTCTTTTTCCTTCTTTTTGAAATAAACCAGTATTTCTTGCAATAATTAGCTTTTTATTATATCCAAAGCTTGGTGTTTCAATATCAGCTATTAATTCTCCATAATTAGTTTCATCTATATTTATGTAATTTATTCCTTTTATACACTCTCCAAATAATGTTTTTATTTTTTTTAATGCACTCTCTAATAAAAAAAGCTCCTCTCCATATAAAAGATATATACTTTGTAATTTTCCTGATTTTAATTCCTTTTCTATATTATCAATTGTAATCATAGTTACATTACTACCTCATCTCAAAATTTTCTACTGCTTTTTAGCAGATAATAAAGTTTACGTTTTTTATATTTTTATCCATCTCCGTTTGAACTCTTTCATCTACTCCTTAAAATTCTTTTCCTATATATAATTATTAGTAACAGCTAATAAACGTTTTAATTTTCTCATCATTATTTTTATATCATATTCTTAATAAAAAATCTAGTAGTTCACAGAGTAAACTTTTACAGTAATTCTTTTTACACTACCTCCTACATTATTTAATTCAAAGTCAATTGTTTGTAACGCTTGTTTTATATAATAATTACTATTTTTGATTTCTCTACCACATAATTCATCATAATTTATTTCATCATTTACTTTTATAAATGGTATTCTTAATATATCTTCTTTTTCAAATGTATTTTTTCCAGAATAGTTACTTTGTTATTTCTTTATTTCATTATAGTTTTCTTCAAATGATTTGTTTTCTCCTGTTGTTTTATATAAAATAACTTCTTCTTTATCTTTAGTTTTTAATTTAATTGCAAAATTATTTTCCATATCTTACCCTGCTTTCATATATACAAACAGATGAAAATCAAAAAAGTTTCAAAGATAGATATATAGTTTAGGTCAATATCTATATCTTGCAATTTTAAAGCTAAAACCTCACCTATTCTCATTCCCGTGTATAGAGATAACAATAAAATATTATTGTATTTTGATGGATGCAAATTTACATAAGCTACAAATTGATAATTTTCAAAAATTGTGAATGCTTTTACATCTTTGTCTTCTTTATAACTTTTTGTCTTTTTTATAGTTTCATACCCCATAAAATAATTTTCGTTTATCAGCTTTTTACAGTAAGCCTTTTCAAAAACATTTTTTATAATCCTATATTCTTTTGCAATTGTTGAGTTTGCTTTATCTCGTTCACTTTCTAGGAATCTTTCAACCTCGCCTTTCGTTACATATTGAATTGGCTTTAATGCAAAATTATAACAACCAATGGCTTTTATTGTTTGCATTTATCTTTTATTTCATTTAAAGTAAATTCATCACCACTTTTAGGATTGATTGGATCTATGTCAAGTTTTTAGACACATTTTTTCACGATTTTTTTTAATATTTTATTTTGTCTTTAAGGTGTTTTTCACTTATTGTGTGAAAAACACCACACAAAATTATAAAATATCTTTTGAATTGTACAATTTCAGAAATGGCATAAAGAAGCAAGTCAAGGAGTAATTCCATTTTATACATTTCTTCCATTGACAATTCTTATTATGCTATGCTCTTTAAATATTCAGCATATTTTTGATTTGGCGTAATATAGCCATTTGAACTATGTATTCTGGTATTATTATACCAACTTTCTATAAATTCAAATATAGCCATTTTCGCTTCTTTAAATGTTTCATACGTATTTACATTTACTTCTTCTTTGTTCATAACCAATCTCCACTACTATTACTATTTTTTTATCTCATCTGTACGGAATATCAAAATCTGACGCACATCTTAATTACTTTTTTCTTGGTAATCCCTTGGAAGTTTCAATAACAATTTCTTTTAATAACTCTTTATTATCAACATCATCTACTAAATACATTGGTTTTGCACTCTCATATGGTATTTGTTCTTGCATATTATATTTTTTATTTGTATCAACTATCTTTACAAGTAGTCTATTATCATAAATTCCACCAAATAAAACATTATTATAATATAATAAGAACTCTCCCATCATAGCTTTGCAACTTATATTATCTAATAAATCTAATTGTTCTAATATAAAATCTTTATATTCTTTTGATGTTGCCATAATAAAATCTTCCTTTCAAATTATAATTTTTAAGCAAAATTTCAAAAAAAATTTGACAAATATAGAAAAAATGTATATAATAAAGATAGAAAGTAAGTAGCCACAGACAATGTGTGTTACCTAAATAGATTTAAGAAACACCACACAGCTCGGCAAAGCTAAATGTGGTGTTTTTTTATATTTGTTTGTCAGTCCACATTATGTATATAATACACAATAAGGCGACATTTATGGTTATCGAAATCATAAATCCTATAATTAGGAAAAGTAAAAAATCTACCATAATGACCACCTCCTCGCTCTCGATAATAATCGAGGTTTAGAAGTGAGTAGACCTGAGGAACTTCCCCTCAAGTCTCTTTCAGAACCGTACATGATAGTCTCCCATCATACGGCTCCCAATTATACTGCCGTTAAAATTCCATATTTCCAATGTGCAAATAATTCTCCATCTTTTGACGCAACATTACGTATCCATTTATAAGCTCTTTCTCTAGAGTTTATATTTTTGTATTTTCTTCTTACCCATTTTATTAGACATCTATTAACATATTTAAGAGTTTCATAGCATTCTGTTTTATAGTAATGTGAATAATAATTTATCCACCCATGTATTTTGCTATTATACATTCTTGCTAACTCATTAATACTATTATCTGTTCTATTTTGAATTTTTCCAACTCTTTATTTCTTTCCTTATTGCCTTTTTAGCTTTTTCACTCATTCCAGGTAGAAAATTTAAAAATACTCTTCCATATTTATTCTTTGCTCCTCTTGGTCTAAATGTATAGCCTAGAAAATCAAATGATGTATTCTCATAATCTCCTTTTCGGTGAAATTTTAAACGGTTTCGTTTCTTCCATAAGTTCCTTGTATGATATATTTAATAACTTAAATAACCATACGCTCCTTTCATATTTA
>CAMJYG010000046.1 GCA_946409935.1 uncultured Clostridium sp.
TCTAAATACTCACTTTCTTTATATGCTAATATGACAAATGTATGGATCATTTACTGCTACCACCTTTACAATATAATTTAGCAAATAATTTAACTAAATGTAACTTTTCTATAACTCTAAAAATTAAAACAATCATTTTGTTTTTTAAATTATCTCCTTTGCTTATTTTAGATAATAATCTTGAATTAGCTCTTATTTGCTTTTTCTTTAACCAAGTGCTGATTTTCTTATATTCGTTATAAAACTTATCTGGACTTGAATTTTTCCCTGCAAAAAGTAAAAACCAAATATAATATCTTGTAAAATAATAATTATTAATCTTATTATTTTTATATTTATCTAATTTTGTAATTTTATCAAGTAAGTATATGATATCAATATTATTAGAAAAAGATTTCTGCTTAGTATTTGATACGCTTTTTGTATTATAAAACCAATAATAGCCTGTATAATTAGTTATTTTTATATTATCTGTATTAAAATATGCATTAATATTAAAATATACATCTTCTCCAATTTTATAATCTAAAAATTTAATGTTATTTTTAATGATAAAATCTCTCTTATATATTTTTGCCCATGGAGCCATAATAACAAATTTAGAAAAAGGTTCATTAGACAATTGTTCTTTCTTTAATATTTTTTTATCTTCCGTTATTCTAATATAACCTCCAATAACAATATCATAATCTTCTTTTTCTATTTCGTTGATATAAGTTGAAATATAATTTGAATCTATATAATCATCATTGTCAACAAACATAACATATTTACCCTTTGCAATTTTGACAGCATTATTTCTAGTCCTTGCAACTCCTATATTTTTTTGATCTATTACTTTAATATATTTATAATTTTTCTCATATTCCTTTAGAATATTTAATGAATTATCATGAGAACCATCATTTATTAATAAAACTTCAATATTTTTATAATCTTGATTAACAATACTTTCCAAGCACCTATTTATATCCTCTTCAGCATTATAAACAGGAATAATAACTGTAACTAAACTCTTCATAAATACTTCTTTCTACAATAAAAAATTTGTTTCACTATATAATAGCCAATATATACTACCATTAAAAATATCATAGTATATAAATACGAATATGATGCACCATGTATTCCAAATTTTAAAACTAAATAATTTGAAATAAAAAATGCAAATAAACTTGTTACAATAAAAATTATAACCTGCGAAAATGTGTCTCTCAATGTAATCAAGGCATTTGATATAATATAAGCCACTCCAAAACAAGTTGATCCAAAAACAATTAAAACTAAATCAATTAAATATTTCCCCAGCTTTATTTTATATAATAGTTGTAAAAATGGAATACCTATAAAGTATGCTATCACGCAAGAACAAATGCCAAACATCAAAATTGTCAATGATAATTTAAAAATCATCTTGTTAAATTCATTAATTTGTTTATTTTTTAAAAAATTTGTTAGTTTATTTAAAAACGGATGAATTATAAATTGGCCACATAATATAATTACAGTTGCTGGCATTACAATTATACCAAATACTGTTTGATACTTATCTGATAAATAATTATCGATTGAATATTTTGATGCATTTATTACATATTGTGTCATTAAAGTAAGTGTAAATGTAAAAAAACCAAATTTGAATATTTTTAATACATTATTTAATTTCATTTTTTTCATTTTTAAATTATATTTTTTTAAATTTATGATATCGTAAAAAACAATTATTATTATATTTAATAAAATTAACGATAAAATTGATAACATAACATTTTTTGTAAATAAATCAACAAGTAAAAAAATAACAATTCCTAATAATCCCTT
This sequence comes from uncultured Clostridium sp., assembly GCA_946409935.1. GTDB lineage: Bacteria > Bacillota > Clostridia > TANB77 > CAG-508 > CAG-269. The sequence continues at coordinate 1,822 of CAMJYG010000046.1, forward strand.
AAGAAAAAGAGAAATTCCAACTTTGTATAAATCATCATTTTTTTGTACTATTGCGTATATAACTTCTGCAAATGATTCAATCATCTTAAAAAGAGTTAAAAGCATCAATATTAAACACTTAACATATGAATAATTTTTTATAAATATAAATATAAATCCTGCTAAAATCATTATGAAACAACAGACAATTTTGTTATATATAAAATCATTATCAGATATATCAGCGCTTCTTTCTGTTACTTGATATGCTCTTCCAGCATAATTAGCAATTACTTGTAATAAACAAGCGGTTGAAAAGGAAAATGAAAATATTCCTCCAATGTCTACACCATTAATTCTTATTACAAATATCAATAAAAATAATGATGTCACAGAGTTTACAGTAGAACCTATCATATTAAATGAAAAATTTTTAAAAGTCTTATTTTTCATTATTATCCCCAAATTCTTTTTTTAAAATAGATATTTCTTGAATCAATAGTCTAATTTTTTTATCTTGATTAGAAACAATAACAGTTAATGCAATTGATATAACAACTAAAACAGCCAGAATTATTGAAATTACCATATTAGATGCAGTTTGAAATCCTAATATTTTTGTAACCCAAAGTAAAAAACCAGGAACAACTGTCGAAACTAACAATACTAAAAACAATAATATCCATATTAGCGAATATTTAATATTAACTTTTTTCTTCCTAAGTAATACTATTATAAAAAATATTATAAATAAGCTAAATAATACTGCAGCTACAATTAAATTTGTACTCATTTTTTACCTCCAAAACCTGTTACAATTATCGAAAGGATAACATTAAGCATATAGTAAGCATTTTTCCAAGCTCTAATACTTGATGTTCCTCCTTCTCTTTCATTCATATTAACAGGAACTTCTTTAACTTTATAACCTTTTTTTATTATCTCTACAGTTGAAATTGGTTCTGGATATTCGACTGGATATTCTGAAGCGAATTCATTTATTATCTTCTTATTAACTGCTCTAAATCCACTAGTAGTATCATATACTTTTTTACCACTAACTAATTTTATAAAAAATGAAATTAATTTTATTCCTATTCTTCTTAAAAAACTAGATTTAAAAGTACTACTGTTTTTTTGAATAAATCTAGACCCAATAACCATATCAATATCTTCATTAATTATAGGATCAATTATATTTTTAACATAATTAACATCATGTTGGCCATCTCCATCAAACTGCACAGCAATATCATAATCATGATTAAACGCATATTTATAACCTGTTTGAACGGCTCCTCCTATTCCAAGATTATGAACTAAAGATATATGTGGAATTTTGTTTTTTTCACAAATTAATCTTGTCATATCTTTAGAACCATCATCAATTACAAGAGCATCATATTTTATTTTACTATTCATATTATACTTTACAATTTTCTGATAATTTTTTAATACATTATCTTCTTCATTATATGAAGGAATAATTAATAACACTTTCATAATACACCTCATTTATTTTATCTTTTTTAGTATAACACCGGAATTATTTTTATACAATATTTTATATTCATCTTTATTAATATCTACAAAGTTATCATAATTATATTTATTAAAAACAATTAAACATTTGCTTGAATCATCTTTTTTCCATAACTCATAATCAAATTTTTCATTATAAAGTGTTCCAGGATTATTTTCATGCATATAAGTAGGTACAAATCCGGTAATAGAATAAAACCAAAAATTTTGATTATATCCAGCTACGATTGGAAATTCATTATTTTTAATTTGACACTTTTTAAAATATTTTTTACTATTCTCTACTAAATTTATTTGATTTTTATTAAGTATCGTAAAATTGTTACTCATATAGTAATAGTTATAATTATATATATCAACTAAATAACTTGTGGTTTTTTCACCTAAAAACAAACTATTTTTATTGATTATTTTATCTTCTAAGTTAAAAATACAAATACTTAAGGTAATGAAAAAAATTACAATCCACGTTTTAATTAATAATGCACTATTTCTATCAAATGATAATATTTTAATTACAGATATAAATACTATTAACCATAATACAAAATAAAATTTATAATAGTAATAAGATGAAATTCTTCCCTTAATTCCAAGTATGAAAACTACAACTATTCCAAGTCCAACTGTAACAAAAAATACTGTTTCAAAATCAATTTTTTTCATCCTTATTTGTTTAATAAAATAATAAATAATTAATGGAATAAATATGTAAAAATTAGATATTAAATTCCTATAAATGGCTCCCTCTGCGGTTATTGATGAAAAATCAGATGAAGATTTATTTATTATACCTGGTAATATAAAATAACAAGTCCCAATTATAAATGGTAATATTAAACTTATAATACCAAATATCACAATTTTCTTAAGCTTAACTTCCTTATTAATATATTTAAAAATAAGAAATATTCCTTCTGATAAATATACAAATGGTACAAAAAGATAATAAGAAAAGTATAAAGAATAATTAAGTAAAAATAAAATTATAATAGCATATTTATTATCAAAGTTTATTGTTTTATTACCTATAAAATGAATAAATAATATTATTGCATTAATTATTAATACACCAATTCCTAAATAATAAAACCCGAATAAATATTCACATAGCGGATATCCAAAAATATATAAACAAGCTAACATAAAAACCATTAATTTATGTTTGTTTTTACATAATTCTAATCCTGTTGCAAAGAATAGAAGCGCAGAAATCACGTATGTATATAAATTATAAATGATAAATGATATATAAGATGGAAAAAATTTAAAAATATTAATAAAAATTCCACCATTAATATAAGAACCTGTCATAGATCCTGCAAAATTTCCAAATAATTCATCTTTTGAATTTTTTGAATCAAGCAAATCCATAACGTTTGAGTATTTAAATGCAATTTTATGATGAACTGCAGGATCAATTGTATTATAGTTTATTTCATTAAAATTTTTAAAACGAATAAAACAAATAATGGTACAAATAGCAATTAATACTAAAGCATAAATAACAGTTACAATACTAAAATTATATTTTTGAATATTCTTCTTTCCTGAGATTTTTCTATTACATATTCCAAAATAATATATACAAATTGAAAGTATTAAATATACAGAAGTAAGTACAATAAAGCTACTCTTTACGTGCATGTAATGCAATACAAACGTCAAAAACATGTTTAAACAAAATACTACTATTAAACTTATAACTATCCAAGTAAACAAATTAAGTTTTTCATCAGTTTTTTTATTTAAAATGCAAACAATTATAAATATTATAAGTGAAATTAAATAACAAACATTCACACTTTCATCTCCTTAATAAAAATATATGAATGAATATAACAAATGCATAAATAGCATCATATTAATAAACATATATATAGTATAGTTAGAAATTTTATAATTACTTTTCTTTGGAACAATTGCTAAAAATAATAACGGTAACATAGGTATAAAATATCTTCCTTGTACACCTGCAATATAGTTTAATTTGTAATTATAATCCCAACAAAAATACATTGATCCAAAAATTAAGGATGTAGATATAAAAATAATTAGTAATAATAAAATTCTAAATTTATTATTTTTAAAAATACTTTCCTCACTTCTAAATATCACAATCAGAAATAGCATGTTTATAATTATCATAATATCATCGAAACTAAACTTAAACCAACTGAAAAAACCAAATATTCCTTTCACATAATTCCAACTGTCTAAAATATATGTATTTTTCAATACAGTAATCATATAAAATGGATTATTAATAATAAAGCTTATTTGTTTCATTCCAGTTGAACTAACAATTGAATTTGTAACAAATACTTTTTTTATCATAAAAGCAATTAAAAATGATATTATTAATGATATAGATATATTAACCCATTTATTCTTTTTAGACTTAAATTTATTCAACGGAATAAAAGCAATTAACAATGCAAATGGTAAATATACTATTTTTAAAATTATTAAATATACTAATACTATAATAAAAGGAATAAAATTTTTTAAACTAATTTCATTTTTATTCAATAAAGTATTTATATACCAAGTGAAAAAAATAATTATCATCGAATTTAGTAAAGAATCATATGAAAACGAACACATTTGTTGTATAAACATAGGCATAGTAACAAGAAATAATAAGACTCTTTTATACTTTTTTATTTTTATAAGCGAAAAATAAATTAAAATAAAAGATGCTAATGATGCCAAAAATTTTGAAATATAATATATAAACAAAGGTGAATTAGTAAAAAAATCTACAACTTTTATTGATAAAGATTGAAATAAATATCCTATGCTTACACTACTTGGAGTTATATTTCTTTCCATACCAGGAGATTTATCAATATCATATTTCTTATTTTCAGATGAAATACCACATTTTGAAACTTTTTTATAATTATCAACTCTAAAGTTTATACCTGTATAGTTAAGACAGTCAATATTTTTTGGTAATTCTATCTTTTTCAATTCATTTATCTCTACAGTTTGAGATGCACTAAATGATTGATAAAAATGCAAATTCTCATCGGGAGTAGAAAATGGAGGGTAAACAAATATTAATGGAATAATATATATTAACATCATTAATAAAAACTTATGTTCTGGTATTTTCTTCCAAAAAATATTTAATAATATATTTAATAAAAAATATAAACCAATAATAGCAAATAATGCTATCTTTTTAACGCTATTATCATTTTTTTTCATCAATGACATTGCTATATCATTTGTTTTCTTATCCTTATACAAAGTTACAAAATTGTTCTCGTCGCTTTTCAGTGGGCTAATTTTTAATTTATATAATGATAATCTCTTTTTTTGTATTTTTGGAACATCAAAACAATAATTGATACCATCCGCAATACTTTTTGTATTTATCTTACTAGAAAAAACTTTTTTTTGACGTTCATTATATAGCTTAATAGACAGTATAGAATCATTTACTCTATTATAGGTAGCAAATTTTAAACAAATAATATCTACATTATCAAATGCTTTTACATTTTTAAAACTTATATATTTTTCACCCGAAATCAAAGGACCAACATTGGAATCGACATTGCTTTGCTCGTATAAAACAATATCATTATTTTTATTATAAAAACCTACAGATGTAATTATCATTATAATGAAAACTGTAAATAAAAATATGTTTTTAGGAAGTAACAGACCTATTATTTTTAGCTTATTACATAATTTTATCCAACCATTATTAATTTTGAAATATATTTTTTTAATGATATTTAATGTGTAGTCAATAACATTTTCAAAATTGAATAACTTCAATTTTAGAAAAATATCAAACGATATAAATAATCCATCTACGACGATTCTTAGCATATTATTACTTAAAAATATGTAATGTTTAGAAAAGAAATAAAGTAAAAATTTTCTAGTAAATAAAGTAATAAGAAATAAATTCAGAAATATAGTAATTTTTCTTATATCGATGTTTTTTTTAAAAATAAATTTTATGCATAAAAACAAATTTATAAGTGATATTAGGATTATTCTTATAATTTTAGTATAGAAAATAAAGTCATTATTTAAAATATGATTAAAGCCATATGTAAGTATAAAATTAAAAAACAAGGTAAAAATATCAATCAGAAAAAGAAAAAGCAATATTTTAAAATTTTTATTTTTTATTTTCATCAGCAATACTCCTATTTTTATCTAAATAGAATGGATAGTAAACAGATAGATTTATATTGTAAAACTTATCATTTAAAACATTCTTTTTCCACTTATTTGCCATGTACCTCATTTCAGATATAAACCTAGACTTATTTTTAGCACTAAAATCGCTTCCTCTTGAAACTGATTCATAATGATAAGCTATAACAGAAGGAATACATACATTATAATAGTTCTTTTCTAACATCTTCATGTTTAAATCAACATCATTATATGCAACCTTTAAATTTTCATCAAGACCACTTACTTCTTCAAATTTGCTTTTTTCAATCATTAAACAAGCTGCAGTAACAGCACTATAATTATATGTTCCAAAAAGTCTACTAAAATAACCATATTCATTTTTGTCACAATTTAAAAACGCATGTGATGCAACTCCACCACAACCTAATACCACACCACAATGTTGAACTGTATTGTTTGGATATAAAAGTTTAATTCCTACACATCCAATATGCTTTTGAGAAGCATATCCTACCATTTTTGATAACCAGTTATCACTAATGATTTCAATATCATTATTTAATAAAACAATATAATCTCCTGTTGACTTACGCACTGCCTCATTATTTATATATGAGAAATTAAATTCACAATTTAAAGTTATATAATCAAAATTATTATTATTTTTCTTATACTTATCAAGTAATTCAAAAGTATTTTTCTCAGAACTATTATTATTAATAACAATTATTTCATAATTTTTATAATTAGTATGGTTATATATTGACTTTAAGCATTTATCAACTAATTCTGCTTTATCTTTTGTAGGGATTATAATAGATACTTTTGGTTCTTTATCATATAAGTATTCAACATCATACATTCCAACATTTTCAAGTAAGTTAACTTGGGCATAAATGTTTTTCCTCTTTAAAGAAGCTTCTATAGCTTTCTTTCCAGCTAAATAAGCATAATTTTTATTACTACCACTTGCAGCTGTAGATGTTTCAATCATTCGCCAATGATATAAAACTCTAGGAATATGACATATGTTTTTAGTTTTTTCAATAACTCTTAAAAATAAATCATAATCTTGAGCACCATTATATTCAGAATTAAACCCCCCAACTTTTTTGACAATGCTAGTTCTTATAGTTGTAAAGTGACAAATATAATTAACAGTATATAACGTATCTGGAGAATAATCCGGCTTAAAATGTGGATAGCAATACTTATTATTATATATTTTATCTTCATCAGTATAAATCAAATCAAGTTTCCTATCTTTGTTAAGTTCTAATATTGTAAAATACAATGCGTCTTTATCGAGAGTATCATCATTATCTAATAATGATATAAAATCTCCATTAGCATTTTCTAATCCCGTATTCGTCGCTTCAGATATATGTCCATTACTTTTTCTATATACAATCTTCACTTTTTTTACATTTTCATATTCTTTTAATGTATCTATTGTATCCTTTTTACTAGAACAATCATCAACTAGTATCAACTCAAAATTTTGGTAGCTTTGATTTAATACTGAATCTATACATTCTTTTAAATATATTCTATCAACATTATATACTGGAACGATGACTGATACTAATGGTCTATATTTTAAATCCATATATTTTACATTTTCTTTATTTTTCTTCAACCATTTATTATAATCATCAATATTAAATGGATCATAATAAAACGCTCTTATTCCTTCTTTTCTATTGCAAAATGCACTTCTTATATGTGGAATTTTTTTTAAAAATCTAAATGTTAAAATAAATATTTTTTGGATTTTTCTATAAACTAAAACAAAAGAATAAAAAAATCTTTTTATTAATCTCAATAATATATTTGTTTTTTTTGATAAAACAAAATATTCATTTCCATCTATATATGCATATAATTCAACTTTTCTTGCATTTTTTGGAATTACAATTGAACTATTAATATTAATGTATTCATTATCTTTATCAATAATATTTTCAATAAATTTTCTTCCGTCAGTAATATCATCAAGTAACTCATAATATTTATCGTTTATTTTAACTTTTAAAGTACAATTTTTACCTTTTTTTCCAATTACACTTACTGTAGGATTTTTTATTCCTCCAATTGTCATCTTTTTTATGGATATATTATTCAAAAACATTTTAAACCTCCTCGGCAAATCCTTTTTGTAATTTTCTAAAAATATTATAACCTACAATAAAAATAATTAAACTTATTCCAAATATTATTCCTAAATTGTACATATTTGGAATTTGCTTATAATAAAATATATCATGATATGCTTCAATTATATATGATAATGGATTCAATTTTAATATAAATCTCATTTTAATAGGCACCAAATCAGGTGTATAGAGTATTGGTGTAACATAAAATAGCATACTAATTATAAAATTTACTATATGTTCTATATCTTTAACATAAATTTCAATTGCACTTAAAATGAACACAACTCCCAAAGTAAAAACATATTGGATTATAACAACAAGAGGCAATAATAATAAAGAAACCCCTACTCCTACCCCACTAAATATAGCAAATAATAAAATTATTATACATGATATTAAAAAGTTTACAAGCCCACTTGTTACACTAGATATAGGCAATATTTCGCGTGGAAAATACACTTTCTTTATAATATTTGCATTAAAAAGAATAGAATTCATCCCACTATTAATTGATGTCGTAAAAAAAGTCCAAGGAATAATTCCAGCTATTAGATATATTAAATAATGTTCTATATTAAATCGCATAATATAATGAAACACAATAGCATAAACAACAACAGATAACAAAGGATTAATAAAAGACCAAAGTACGCCTAAAAAAGAACCTTTATACTTTCCTCTAATATCTTTTTTGACATTTGATTTTAAAAACTCTGAATATTTAAATATTTCTTTAAAATGACTCATACAACACCTACCTACATACTTTCAAATATTCTTCTATTACTTCATCACAATTTCCATCCATCCTAACAGTTCCTTCATAAATCCATATTGCTCTATCACATAATTTTTTCACAGAATCTAAACTATGTGAAACCATTACTATTGTTGTATTATCCTCTTTCAATTCCATAAGTTTATCATAACATTTTTCTTGAAAATGCTGATCACCTACAGCAAGTATTTCATCAATAAGTAAAATATCCGCATCAACATTAATTGCAATAGAAAAAGCAAGACGCATATACATTCCAGATGAATATGTTCTAACAGGATTATCTATAAATTCTGATAACTCTGAAAATTCTATAATTTTATCAATTCTTTTATCTATTTCTTTTTTAGATAAGCCAAAAATAGAAGCATTAAAATAAATATTCTCTCTACCAGAAAAATCCGGATGAAAGCCTGCTCCTAATTCTAATAGAGAGGTAAGCTTTCCTTTAGTCTCGACACTACCATTAGTGGGATAATAAATTTTTGTCATTAATTTAAGCAAGGTTGATTTTCCACTTCCATTAGTTCCTATAAGAGCTACAGTTTCGCCCTTTTTTATATTTATATTTATATTTTTTAAAACATTTCTAACTTCTTTTTTATTTCTATTCCAAAACATCATTTTTTCCTTTAATGTATTGGCCTTGTCAAAATAAATATTAAAATTTTTTGACATGTTTTTTACTTGAATAACATTTCCTTTTAACATTAAAAAATCACCTATCTAATTATATCATCAGCAATTTATACAGTCAAGTTAAGTATTATCTTAAAAATTGTTCAAATTATTATTAGAACTACTGGTTTTGATTTGAAACCTGCAAAAAACTTGAAAAACTGCAATTGCACAGTTATTTTTGTTGTAAAAATAATAGCTTATTACTATTTTGCCAACTTTTTCACACGTAAAACTAATATTGAACAGTTTTATTACTAAAACATCCTTTAGTCTAAAAATTTACGTCTTAAATAATTATCTTTTACCTTATCAACTATTTTTAAAGCAACATCATCTTCATATTTTTTTAGAATTTTATCAAGTAATTTCCTTCTTCTTTCTTTTAAAGGATCATTTCCTTTTTTTAATTTTTCTAAAACATTTTTAAGTTCATCCCAATTTTTTACACAATAAAAACATTTTTTTAATTTTTTCATAAAATTTGTTTCATTCCCGTTTTTAGAATAACAATATATAATTGGTTTGTTAAATAAAAAATACTCAATTATAATTGAAGAAAAATCAGTAATTAAAACATCAGAATTTGCAAAAGTATCATAATAATCACTATCAGAATCATAATACATATTCGATTTTTTATAATTTTTAAGATACTCTATAACTTCTCTTTTAGTAATTAATTTTTCCTTTATAAAATTATTTAAAGCTAAAGGATGAGGTCTAAATATAAAATTTATTTCTTTATTCATTTTAACATATTCTACAATTACATCTTTATATTCAAAAAAACTTGTTTTACATAATTTTTCATTATTAGTCCATCTTGGAGTCCATATAACATTAAAGTTAATTTTTTTATCTATTTTACAGAAAGCTGAATTATAGCTTCTTGATTTTGCAATAATATGATATAAAGATGGATATCCTAAATCATATACGTATCTTTTTATACCATCATTTGTGTTTTTTATAATATTATTACAATAATCATACTCTTCGCTTTGAGTGCAGAAAAACATATCTATATTTTTTACAAAAAAATCAGGCATAGCAACACTTCTTAAATTAATAAGTTCAAAAGCATATGGAATATAGCAAATTTTTGAATATTGTTTCAATGATGTAACATGATATTCTTGTGGCAAATAATTATCATATGGTCTTTGAATAAAAATGTAATCTGGCTTATCTCTTTTTAAATTATACCATTCATTATCTATAATTGAATTAATAGTAATATTTCCAAATTTAGAATGCCAAAAAACGTAATCATCGTTTTCAGGAAACGTTTCTATATTATCAGGTATAGCCAACACTTTTACATCAAATAAAATGTCACTAGCCATTCTTTTTACAACATCAACAATTTTATTATATCCATGCTTATACTGACATAAAAAATATACTTTTATCTTCTTTTTTTTTAGTCCTAACATATAATCACCTTATTGTTTAAAATCATCATCTATTATTGCATACCATAACAAATCAATATAATTATTGCCTTTTTTAATATGTTTTTTAAAACATCCTTCCTTTTTAAATCCAAATTTATTATAAAATTTAATTGCCCTTAAATTTGTTGATAGTACGTTAAGATAAATTTTTTTTAATTTTAAATTTTCAAATCCAATTTCTAATATTTCACTCATTGCAAATTTGGTAGCAGCAGTTCCTTGTGCATCTTTAACAAATGAAATAGCTAATTCTGCATTTAAATTATTATAATTAATATTTTTTAAACTAACAGTTCCTAAATAATTATCATTATCATCTACACAAGCATAATTAATGCTTTTTTCATCCTTATTTTTAATAAATTTCAAAATATCATCTTTTGTATATTTACTAAAATCTTTTTCAAAAATATTCTTTGTATCCTCATAATTCATCCATAAATGCATACCTAATACATCTTTTTCTCTTAACTCTCGTAATTTCATACTCACCTAATATTTATTTATTATGTCAATAATATAACTAATTTCTTTATCACTCATCCCATAATATAAAGGTAAACTTAATTCTTCACTAGAAATCAAATCAGCAAGTGGTAAATCATTTATATTATCATTCACGTATGCATCTTGTTTAGCAATTGAAATAGGATAATGGATAACCGTTTCTATATTGTTTTCTTTTAAATATTTTTGAAATTTATCTCTATTTATTGTTCTGATTGCAAAGATATGCCATACGTGATTTCTATCTGATTTCACTTTAGGAAGAATTATTTTTTTGTTATTAATTCCATGTAAATACCTATTAGCTATTTCATTTCTCTTACTAATAATATCATCAATATATTTTAACTTAACATTCAAAAAACCAGCTTGGATCTCATCTAAGCGTGAATTTATCCCTTTATAAATATGATGGTATTTTATATTTGAACCATAGTTTGATAACGCTCTAGCTTTATTTGCATATTCTTTATCATTCGTTAAAACTGCACCAGCATCTCCTAATGCACCTAGATTTTTTCCAGGGTAAAAACTAAAGCAAGAAATATCTCCGAAGCTTCCAACTTTTTTTCCTTTATAAACAGCACCATGGGCCTGAGCACAATCTTCAATCAAAAATAAATTATTATTTTTTGTAATTTCTAATATTTCATCCATATCTGCACTTTGTCCATATAAATGTACAACCACAACCGCCTTAGTTCTATTTGTAATACTATTTTTAATATTTTTATATGATATATTATAAGTATCTATATCAGGATCTACTAATATAGGCACTGCACCTATTTGTGAAATTGCCAAAACTGTTGCAATAAAAGTATTCGAAGGTACAATTATCTCATCTCCAGGGCCTATATTTAATGAAAGCAAAGCGATTTTTATCGCATCTAAGCCATTACCTACACCAATGCAATATTTACAACCAATATAATTAGCAAAATTTTTCTCAAATAATTTAACCTCATTGCCTTGTATATACCAGCCAGAATCATATATTTCTTCAAATTTTTTTATAGCTTCATCTTTTATATTTTTATGCAAATAATTTAATGTTGAAAACGGTATCTTCATATTTTTTTCTCCTTATTTTTGAAATATTTTTCATAATCATCGTAATTTCTTATATAATCATTCTCATCATAATAATCACTGGCAAAAACCATTAACACTGCACCATCCTCAAAATCATACATCTCTCTCCATATATCTGTTCCAATATAGAGCCCCTTACTTGGATTATCTAATAAAACTGTTTTTTCTTCGTTTGGAGTTTTCAATAATATTTTTACTTTTCCATGCACACATACTAAAACTTGTTCTAATTTTTTATGAGAATGAAATCCTCTTCTAACATTCTTCTCAACTTCATAAATATAATATACTCGTTTAATGCAAAATGGTATTTGCCTTTTTTCCTCTAGTGCTATAAGTTTGCCATATTTATCTAAATGATAATCGTATTTATAATTTTTTGCTTTTTTCATTTTCTTATCAATCCTTTTATAACCCTTAATGGTTTTGTTATTTTAAATGATAATGATCCATTTATAAGCCTCAAATCATTTTCTAACATATTTGTTTTTATTTTATAATCATTTATAATTTTTAATTGTTCATTGATGACACTTTGACTATTAATAAAATATTCTCCACAATTTGAATTCTCATCAGAAATATGATTATAATTAAAAACATCATATGTTTTTCCACTATCCTTATAAAAATCATTTAATGTGTATTTATATTTTTTTTCAAATACATTAAATATTTTTTCTTTATTTGGATAATTATATATTAATTCAAATGCCAATTGTTTGTTAATTACACCATCAATTTCATATTTTAACAATATAAAGTATTTTTCACATAAAAGTTCGTCTTTTGTGTGACTATTTTTGTTAATAAATAAATCTTTAAAACCATCAACAAAAACATCATTGTGAATATTTTTAAATAGCCACTTTATTATTGCATTACTTTCATTGATTGTTCTAATAACACTCTCTGATGAATTATTACTCAAATTTTTTTTGTTATTTTTAAATCTCCTATACTTTACTAATTTTTCATTTATTATATAAATATCATACTCATTGATCAATCTTACCCAATATTCATAATCGTGTAATTGCCTGTATGTAATATCGTAAAGTCCAATTTTATTTACAATTTCTGAAGATAATAAAGAACTTGAATGACATAAATGATTTCCATGCTCAAAAAACATTCTCATTCTTGAACCACGAGTAATATTAGCATTTTGGAATATGTTTTCATTAAAAGATTCATCAAAATCATACAAATGACCATTTTCATCTATTATTTCTGCCTCTGTAAAAACAGCTTTTACATTATTATGTTGTTCCAAGTAAGCAACTTGTTTTTCAATTTTATCACTTTCCCACATATCATCAGATCCTATTATAGCAATATATTTTCCTTTACACTTTTTCATAAGATCATTTACTGTTCTAACTGTCCCTCTGTTAACTTTAGAACAAAAAAATCTTAATCTAGGATCTTTAATACTTTTTATAATCGAAGCACTATTATCTACAGATTTATCATCCATTACTAAAATTTCTAAATTTTGATATGTTTGATTAATTACACTCATAATACAATCTTTAATATATTTTTCATGATTATATGATGGAATTATTACACTAACTAAATTTTTCATAAATCCTCCTGAACTATTAACTCTCTATATATAAATTGTACCATAAAAGCATTCTATATAAAAGAATTTTTATTTAAAGCAATTAAAAAAATATTAATTTATAATATAAATCAATATTTTCAATATAAGAATATACTCATATCTACTGGGGTATTTATTCCAGGTACAGATCCTGAATCAGTATACTGCCAGCCTCTCCAGGCATATTGATATGAATTATTTTCTGAATACTGCGCAATCCAATCTAAATAAGAACGAGTTTTTTCATTAAATCTATTATTTGCGAACCAATAATAACTATATATCCTAGCACCAATTCCATTACTGTCCATATATCCTATGAACGTTTCTGCGATTTGCTGATAACCTTCCTTCGTAATATCATCAGAATTATCAACTGTTGTACTATATCCCTCTAAATCATAATATACATTCATAGCAGGATTTAATTGATATTTAGTAAATAAACTAAGCATATTTTTTGCTTCTTCTAGTGCCTCACTACTATTATGTGCGTAACTAAATAAATATACTGAATAGGGGATATTTAATCGTTTTATTTCATTAATATAATATTTAAAGTATGCGTCTTCGGAACTCCAGTAACCTATTCTAAGTATAACTCCGTCAATTAAACCAGAATTGTATAATGCATCAAAGTCTATATTTCCCTGATGAGATGATATATCAATATAAACCTTAACATTAGAATATTTCAAAGCTCCAGATGAATCAAACATATACCTTACACCATCTATTTTTTGAACACCCGTAGCAACAGTTCCATCAGAAAAAGTATAATATTGTATTCCATTTTTATTAACCCAGCCAGTTCTAAAAGCTTCTATATCAGAAACAGGTCCAACTGAATCTTTATTTATCAATAATATTTGATATGCCTCTAACCTATAACCATATCCTGCTGTTCCCGCATCTTCTCCATTTTTAGCCCAACCGAGCCATCCAATATTTTGAACCTGAACACGATAATAGATATCATAATGTTCTGATATTTCTCCTGTAAGCTTAATTCTTAATGCTTCTATTCGCTTGCTTATTCCCGCTGTTCCTGATAACTCACCATCTTTTACCCAGTTCATCCATCCAATATCTTGAACGTGTGATTGATACTCTACAGATCCTGCATATTCTAAATTACTTATTTTTATTCTAATGCCTTCTACACGTCTTGACAAACCTACAGTTCCACTTACTTCATTTTCATTTACATATTTCATCCATCCAATATCTTGAACATGTGATTGATATGTTATTTTTAAGTATTTGAAGGAATCATCTGTTACATCTAAAGAATTATCTCCTTTTTCTAACATCACAACTTGATATGCCTCTAACCTATAACCATATCCTGCTGTTCCTGCATCTTCTCCATTTTTAGCCCAGCCAAGCCATCCATATCCTTGGGCATACACACGATAATAAATGTCATAATGTTCTGATATTTCTCCTGTAAGCTTAATTCTTAATGCTTCTATTCGCT
>CAMJYG010000047.1 GCA_946409935.1 uncultured Clostridium sp.
AATGAGGAATATTATTACAATATAAAATTTTATATATCTAAAATGGAAAAAAATGTACAATATAATGAAAAAATAAAAAATAGAATTGAAAAAAACATAGAGAAATTTTATATAGAAAATATTAATATAGAAAAATTCTTGATGTAATAGTGATTATTAAAAAATATATATTTTCAGATAAATATTCTCTAAAATCTTATTTTTATCTCAAAATAAATAATAAAATATGAACTGTGTGAAATAAAGCGAAAAAATTTTTCGAAATAATTCATACAGTTTTTTTGTCAATTTATAGTATATTATTTTTATCTTGATATGTTTTTAGAAACATTTAATTGTTTTTTTGAGGATTGTTTGTAAATCGATTGCTCTACATGCGAATTGGTGAATGTTGTGTTTGCTAATATTAGAGTGCTATATTTATAACATGAACAATTTATAAATTGAAAGAAATTAATTAAATTGGAGAGAAATGTTATGATAAAAAAATCAAGAAAATTGGAAAATGTTAATTATGCTATAAGGGGAACTCTTATGGAAGAGGCTAACAAACTTGAAGAAAGTGGACAAAAAATATTAAAGTTAAATATTGGTAATCCAGCAGTATTTAATTTTAGTGCACCTAAATATATTCTTGAAGGTATGAAAGATAATATTGAACATAGTCAAGGATATTCAGATTCAAAAGGATTAAAAAATGCTAGAGAAGCTATAAAGGAATATTACAAAACCAAAAGTATAAATGAATTAAATTTAGAGGATATTTATATTGGAAATGGTGTTAGTGAACTAATTCTTATGTCGATGCAAGCACTTTTAAATCCAAATGATGAAATATTAGTGCCAACACCAGATTATCCATTGTGGACGGCTTCGGTGAATTTATCAGGAGGAAAAGCTGTACATTATCTTTGTGATGAAGAAAATGAATGGTATCCAGATATTGATGATATAAAAAGAAAAATAACTAAAAATACAAAAGGTATTATTATTATTAATCCTAATAACCCAACTGGATCATTATATCCAAAAGAAATATTAGAGCAGATTATTAGTGTTGCGAAAGAAAACAACTTAATAATATTTGCAGATGAAATTTATGATAGGCTTGTATTTGATGATTTAGAGCATATATCAATTGCATCATTAACAAAAGAAGTGCCTATAATTACATTTAGCGGATTGTCAAAATCTCATATGGTTGCAGGTTTTAGAATAGGGTGGATGTGTATTACTGGATATAAAGAATCTATAACAGATTATATAGAAGGGTTGAATTTACTTTCTACAATGAGGCTATGTTCGAATGTTCCAGGGCAATCAATTATAGCAAATGCAATAAAAGATATTGAAAGTACAAAATTATTATTACAAAAAGGTTGCAGATTATACGAACAAAGAGAATGTATTTATAATGGATTGAATAACATTCCAGGTATAAAGGTAGTTAAGCCAAAGGCAGCATTTTATATATTTCCTAAAATAGATATGGAAAAATATAAGATTAATGATGATGAAAAATTTGCTTTGGATTTTTTAAAAGCTAAAAATATATTATTCATAAACGGAACAGGCTTTAATTGGAATAAGCAAGATCATTTTAGAATAGTATATTTAGCTGATTGCAAAAAGTTAAAATATGCGACAGACAGTTTAAAAGTTTTTTTAGACAAATATGAACAAAATATAATTTAAAATAAACGAAAATATGTGACAAAGTAAAAATATATTAAATACCAGGAGGTTATGCCGTGGAAATAACAAGACCAGCATGTTTAGAAATTAATCTAAATAATTTGCAATATAATATTGAACAAATTCAAAAGAAAATAGGGAAAAATGTTAAATTAATGCCTGTAATTAAGGCAAATGGATATGGAACATATATAAATCAAAGATTGGATGTATTAAATCAATTTGATATTGTTGCTGTTGCTAATGTTGATGAAGGTGTTTATATAAGAGAATTAGGATATAATAAAGAAATATTTGTATTAAATCAACCTTATGAGAGTGAAATCGGAAAAATTATAAAATATGATATTATAGTTGGAATCAGCTCTTATGGATTTGCAGAAAAATTAGCTCAAACAAATAAACAAGTAAACGTACATATTGAAATAGGAACAGGAATGGGAAGAACAGGAGTACATCCATATAAAATTGAAAAATATTTACAAACTTTAGCTCCTAATATTAAGGTTGAAGGGATATATACACATTTTTCATCAGCAGATACAGATGATGAATTTTCAAAACATCAATTGAAATTATTTAATGTAGCAGTAGAAAAAGTAAAAGAAATACTCGGAAATATAAAATATATTCATGCGGCAGCATCAAATGCTTTATTAAATTATCCAGAGGCAAGATTTAATTTAGTAAGACCAGGAATTATTTTGTATGGTTATCCAGGAGAGGAGGCAACATTAAAGAAAATTGATTTAAAGCCTATTACAGAATTAAAAGCAAAGGTGATATTTTTAAAAGAAGTTCCAAAAGGTACGAGTATTAGTTATGGCAGAAGTTTTATTACAACAAGAAAAACAAAAGTTGCAAATGTACCAATAGGATATGCGGATGGATTTAGAAGAGATTTTTCAAATGGTTGGAAAGTATTAATAAGAGGAAAAAAAGTACCAATTATAGGGAAAGTATGTATGGACAGTTTTATGGTAGATGTTACTGATATTGAAAATGTGCAAGTTGGAGATGAAGTAGTAATTTGGGATAATAAAAACATTACATTAGAACAGTTGGCAGAAAAATGTGGTACTATCAATTATGAAATTTTATGTACGGTTGGATCAAGAATACCAAGAATGTTTATTGAGAATAATTAAAATATATAAAAAGTAATATATTACAAGCTAGGGGAATCTAGCTTGTTTTATTTAATTATTTTTCTAATTTATCCTCAATACCAACTAGTAAATCTAATATTGAAACTCCAAGAACTTTTGCAAATCCGTATAATTCATAATCTTTTACGACTCTTGTATTAGCTTCAATTTTGCTTATATCATTTTTATGAATATTAATTCCAAGTAAGTTTAAATCACTTGCAACATCAGCTTGAGATAGATGTTTAGATGTTCTTAATTTTATCAAATTATCGCTAATAACATTAAAATTATCATTTAATTTGCGTATACTCATAATAACCCCACCTTTTTAATAATATATACTTGATTTTATATCGATAATCGTGTTATTATGACATTAAGACTGTGTCAAAAAGTAATTATTAAAAATTTCACCATGAAAGGCAGGGAAAAATGAAAAATAAATATGAAGTTGAAATAGAAAAAAATACTATTATATTGGAAAAAACAAAGAAATTACAAAAAATAATAAAAAAGGATTTATTTATTGAAATTCCAAAATATATTATAGATGAAATTGTTGTTGGAGGAAGAAAACAGAATATAATTGCATTAATAACACTTGCAAAAGTGAATAATAGAATTACAGAGGAAGAGGCAAAAATATTTATTAAAAATCTTGATAAATATATGTTAATTTATAGATTATAATTCAATATGAAATAACTATCCCATAGAGTAATATCTATGGGATAGTTATTTCTTCAAAGCTATTAATAATCCATTCATAAAATGTTTTGTTGATATTTCAGGATTCCTTTTTGTATCATCCATATAAAAGAATTTATTTAATGTTTGTGGAGAATTATTTCTATTCAAATTTTTTGTAGTTCCTCTCAAACAAGATTTTATTTTTTCAGGTGAACATCCATCTTTATAGGCAATTATCCTATGTATAATGGTTAAATTATCAAGTAAGCATTCATTATAATAGCATAGTTCGATTGCTTCATTTAATACTTTAACGTTATGAGAATAAGGATTTAAATTTAATTGCAAAAGAATATTGTAAAATTTTTCTTTTGGAAATTCTTCTTGTGTTACTTCATCTCTTAATTTATCAATGGAACTTTTTAACAAATTAAGGTCAGTCGGTTTGGGGAAAATCTCATATACTTTTTTTGTATTTAATAATTCTAATCGTAATTTTTCATCTCCTGAAACTACAATTACATTACATTTTCTTTTGTTACCCTCATAAGTGGTAAGTTCATTTAATACTTCTAATCCGAGTCATCTTCGGTAATCTTAAATCTAATATAAAAATATCAGGTTTTAGTTCTTTGTATTTTCCCAAAGCGGTTTGTCCATCTTTAGCATATCCAACTAATTTAAAAGATTTATCTTTTGCAATCATTTCTTGATAACGAAGAAATAAAGATTCGTTATCTTCTGCAACTAAAATGGTTGTTTTCATTCATCTTACCTCCAATAAATATAAATTGCTAAAATCTGAACAAGTATTAAATTATTGATATTATATCACTAAAACTTTGTACTTTCAATATATGTAGAGATTATATTACATAAAATTCCAACAAAATGTTAACCCATATGTTCACTTTTTAGCTCTTTTGTACCATTTTTAACCCAAGTGTAGCCAAAATAAGCTGTTTGTATGAAAACATGTTATATATTAAAACACGGACAATAGTCTAAAATGAAGAAGGAATTATCTAAAGAAAACTAGGTAATACACTTA
Source organism: uncultured Clostridium sp. (assembly GCA_946409935.1). Taxonomy (GTDB): domain Bacteria; phylum Bacillota; class Clostridia; order TANB77; family CAG-508; genus CAG-269. Next base: position 4,588 of record CAMJYG010000047.1, read on the forward strand.
AGATTATTTTTGAACTTAATAATTGAATTTTATTTTAGATTATTGTTTGGAGGGATTGAATATGTAGAAGTTAGAATTGATAATTATATAAATACATAAATTATAATTCTTTCTTTATTTTATGGCATTGTCCAGTTTTAAAAGATTGGAGAATGAATATGGAAAGAAAGAATTATTTATTAGAGCCATTATCAAATGAAGAAAAATTATATTTAAAGAAAATGGTAAGTAACGCAAGAAAAAAATATATTAGAGATAATTACAATTATATTAATACTACAGATGTGCAATTATATAGTTGTGCAAATATTGAGGCTGAATCTGTACTTGATGAAGTATTAAACAAATGCGAAAAAGAAATTAAATCTGCTATGGAATTTGAAAAAGTTATGAGCAGTGAAAAATTATATGGTGTTGTTAAAGCATTGTCTTTTGAAGAAAAGATGGTGCTTTTTTCGTTGTATAAAGAAAATAAAACTATGCAACAAGTTGCGTTAGAGATGAAAAGAGGTAGGACAAGCATTTGGCGAATAAAAAATACTGCATTAAACAAAATTATGAGAAAACTAATAGGAGGAGAGTAAAATGTTTAATGATTTTAATTTATCTGATGATGAAATTATAAAAATAATAAATGATTATAAACCTTTAATATTAAAGGCTAGTATCATAAATGACAGATATGACGAGGATTTGGCACAGGAAATCAAAATCGAAATATTTAGATATTTAAGTAAAAACAGAAAAAAATAAAAAAATTTTTCAAAAAATGAAACACTCATAAAATTTTTTGGACTTTTATTAGTAAAGAAGAAAAGGAGGAAAATTTATGGATGTTGATAATAATAAAGAGCTGTTTGATTTGGATGCTGTAATTGATTATGCACAACTTGCTTTTCATACATTAAAAAATAGTGCCACAGAAATAACACCGAAGGAGTTAAAAAGTGAAATTAAGATGTTGCATGATAAATTTGGAACAAAAGAAGTGCGAAGACTAAATAGAATTATTTTAAAAGGCAAGAAATAGGGCAAATAATAAAATTTTCCCTATAGTCTTGTCAGCTTAAAAGTCTTTAGTAAAAAGTTGCAGGAGGTACATATGGAAAGCAAAATTCTTGATATGTATTTTAAAGAAAAAATGAAGCAAATTGATATTGCAAACAAACTTGGGGTTTCAAAATATAAAGTATCAAGAGTTATTGCTAATGACCCAAGAAGCAAAGAAGAAAAAGAAAATCGTAAGATTGCAAATAAAAAGAAAAATATTGAATATACCAAAAGTTATATGAAACAAAAATGGGCAAATCGAGAACAAGATAGTTATGCTGTTGTTAATAATATGCACGATCAAGCAGTTAGAGAATTATCAGGAGCTAAAAATCATATTTCTAATAGAGCATTTAGAAATTGGAATTCTTCTATATATAAATATAATGAAGGAACTAAATCTTATGTTCTTAAAAAAGGTATAACAGTGGGGGCAGATGTTCCAAGAAGAATTGATTGGCGAGGTGTTTAAAGTAATGTTAGGTAGAATATTAAAAAACAATAGTCAAAAGACAAATAATATAATATTTGCAACAATAGAATTAAATCAATTAATGAAAATATATAACGAAAAACTAATTGATAAAGACAAATATTACTACTTAAAAGATGAAATTATAAAAGAATATAAAGTTTTTTCTGAAATGATTTGATTTTACCATTCAACAGAGTTAATATCACAACGTAGAGAAAGAACTTTAACTAAAATTGGAGGTCAATTTTATGCAAGTTAAGGTTATAAAAAAGTTAGATGGTATTGTTGATAGAACGACTGGAAGAGTACTTTCAGGACGATTAAGAGTATGTGCATATTGCCGTGTTAGTACAGATGGAGAAGAACAATTAAATAGTTATGAATCTCAGAAAAAATATTATGACGAAAAGATTAATGCTAATAGTGATTGGTCATTTGCAGGAATATATGCAGATGAAGCAATAACAGGAACATTAGATTATAAAAGAAATGATTTTATGAGAATGATAACTGATGCAATGGAAGGAAAATTTGATGTTATTATAACGAAATCTATTTCTAGATTTGCAAGAAATACTTTGGATACCTTAAAATATGTAAGAAGATTAAAAGAAAGAAATATTGCAGTTATATTTGAAAAAGAAAACATCAATACTTTGGAAATGTCAGGGGAGTTTCTATTAACAATATTAAGTTCTATAGCACAACAAGAAAGTGAAAGCATTTCTGGAAATGTGAAATTGGGACTAAAAATGAAAATGGAAAGAGGTGAACTTGTTGGTTTTAATAGATGTTTAGGCTATAATTATGATTCGGATAAAAAAGCTTTAACTATTAACGAGAAAGAAAAAGAAATAGTTAAATATATTTTTAGAAGATATTGTGAGGGAGCTGGTTCTACAATTATAGCAAGAGAGTTAACTGAATTAGGATATGTACCACCGAAAGGTGGAAAAAGGTGGGCAGAATCAACAGTAAGAGGAATTGTTAGAAATGAGAAATATAAAGGTGATGTATTGCAGGGAAAATCATTTACAGTAGACCCAATTTCTCATAGAAGAGTTGCAAATCGTGGTGAAGAAGATAAATACTATTTAGAAGGAAGTCACGAAGCAATTATTCCTGCTGAAGTATTTGATAAAGCACAAAGTATTTTAGCCAAAAGATGTGGTGCAAGAGAAACTGGAAGAAGAAAAGGAAACTACAGCAGAAAGTATCCATTTAGTAGTAGAATATTTTGTGGATTTTGTGGAGCTGTTTATGTTCGTAGGAATCTATATAGTAGTACACCATATTCTAAAAGGGTTTGGCAGTGCATGGAATATGTGAAATCAGGTAAAACAAATTGTATAGAATCCAAAGTATTAAGGGAAGATATAATAGAAAGTTGTTTTGCAGAGGCATATCAATTATTATGCAAGAATAATAAGGATGTAATTAAAAGATTTCTAGAAAGAATTGAGAACTTGTTGAGTGATGACAAAATAAAAAGTGCAATTAGAAAATTGCAAGAGCAAAAGACTCAATTAGAAACTAAACTAGACTCATTGCTAAATTTAATGATTGATGGTACAATAGACAAAGAAATATTTAAAAACAAAAAGATTGAAATTAATAAAAAGATAAAAAAAGCAGATGAAGAAATTGAAAGACTTGAATGTCAATTACGAGATGAAAGATCATTTGATGATGGTTTCAAAAAGATAAGTCAGTTTTTTAAAAGTAAAGATGCAAATGATGAGAGTTTTGACAAAGATGTTTTTGAGGCATTAATATACAAAGTTATTATAGGCGAAAAAGATAATGATGGAAATTGTAATCCTTATGTAATTCGTTTTATAATAAAAAATGGTACAGAAGATAATTTCCAATCTCGTAATGATGGGATAATGAACACATTATTAGAAGAGGACAATCTCATTTTGGATTTTGAGAGTTTTCAGAAATTTGTTTCATTCAATAAGCAGGAAAATGGAAGCTTAAGGAAAAATCTGGAAACAAAAATAAGAGTTAAAGTAGAGATGAATAATGGAATCTGACATGTTCATGGTCAACGATTAACCTTAACTTAACCAATCAATGGTCGACGAGCGAGTCATGTGGAGTGCGTATCTGTTCTTGAATTGAAGGAAAGTGCTGAAAAATAAATAAATTTAAGATGTTTCTGATATATCAAAAAACACCTAAAAAAGACTTAAAAAATGATAAATTTGATTAAAATTTATAAAAATTAATTATAACGTGGTTAGTAGGAAACATGTTTCCGCATACCACCTTTAAAGACATCAAAATAAAAAATTGGTGTCTTTTTTTGTATTAAGAAAGAGGTGTTTTAGAATGAATAATAAAAAAATACATGAACCATATAATTTACCAACTTTAGATGACTTTTTTGAAAGAACGCATGGAAGTTATATGGGTAGAGTTGAAAAGATAGATACAAACAGAATAGAAAATTTTAAAAATCATCCATTTAAGGTTAAAGATGATGAACAAATGGAAAACTTGGTAGAAAGTATAAAAGAAAATGGAGTATTAAATCCAATTATAGTACGACCTACAAAAGATAACAAATTTGAAATAGTATCAGGACACAGAAGGAAAAGAGCAGTCGAGTTGGCAGATATTGGGGAAATACCATGTATAGTAAGAGAATTAACAGATGATGAAGCAACAATTCTAATGGTAGATAGTAATCTGCAAAGAGAAGAAATCTTACCAAGTGAGAAAGCATTTGCATATAAAATGAAAATGGAAGCTATGGGAAGACAAGGCAAAAGAACAGATTTGACTTCGACACCATTGGTGGAAAAGTTAAGAACTAATGAGCAATTAGCAGAAGAAGTAGGAGAAAGCAGGGAACAAATTAGAAGATATATAAGATTAACAAATTTGATACCAGAAATATTACAAATGGTTGATGAAAAGAAAATAGCGTTTAGACCAGCAGTTGAAATTTCATATTTGACCAAAGATGAACAGGAAATATTGCTTGATATTATGCAATATAACGAAAGTACACCATCAGTTGCACAAGCAATTTTAATGAAAAAGCAAAGTCAAGATAAAACTTTGACGGAAGAAAAAATAGAAGAAGTAATGAGTGAAGAAAAGCCAAATCAAATTGAGAAAATAAAAATTAATAAAAGCAAAATTGAAAATGTAATACCTAAAAATATTGTAACACAAACTGAAATAGAAGATTTTATTGTAATGTGCATACAGGAACACAACAAAAAGCAAAGGCAAAAGGAAAATCTGTCAAGATAGATTTGTATATACAATTTTTCTTTTCCCCTCCTTACAATCCTCCCCTTTATACTAACTGAGAATATAATTACTAGCTGAGAAAAGAATATATATTATTTATTATATTTATATTATATATATTTAAATAAATATTTAATAATATAATACTAAATGCAACAAAATCAAATGTAAAAAATAATGATTTTTGTGCAATTTATAGTTTTGAATAAAGCATAAAAGTTAGATAAAATCAATAAAAAATGGTAAGAAAGGAAGAAGAAAAATGGAAATCAGTTATAAAAAAGTGGGTGATTATTATATACCTGAAATGGTATTTCCAAATGCAAAAGCAGATAAAAATATAGGCAAATATGGAAGACTAAGATTGAATTATTTAAAGCATAATCACATGGATATTTATAATATTTTGCTAATGGATGATAAGTTAAATGAACATTTACTTGAGATAGAAAAAGAGGCAAAAGAACAAGTAAAAATATTAGTTGAGAATATGTGTAAAAAAGAAAATGTAACAGAAAAATTAAAAGAAAAAAATCAAATGGAATGGGTAAAATTGATGAATAATTTTAAAATTATTGCAGAAGAAATTGTAGAAAAAGAACTAATTTTTTGTTAAGAAAGGGGAATTAAAATGAAAGAAGATGACAGATTTATACCATTTTTTGAAGCATATAAAGATGACTTTTTTGAGAGTATAGAAGATGTCAGAATGTATCTTAAAAATAAAAATTTTGAGTATCAAAATATAGAGCAAAAATTGCATAATATTTTAGATAATAATATAAATATTCAAAAGATTTTTGATGAAGCAGATATAGAAAATGGACTATCAAAAGAAGAGTGTAAAATGCTTTCAAAAATCATAATTTTGAATTATAAATTGCAAGAAATTGAAGAAAATGAAATATATTTTAAAGGTGGAATGGATGCATATTTTTACTTCAGAAAGTTAGGAATTATGAAATAAAATTGATTAAAAATGCTTGAGTTTTAGAGATAAAATTTGAGCATTTTTTGTTTTAATTTTTATAAAATTGAAAATCTATATTATGTAAATATTGAAATTTTTATGTCCTAACAAGCAACACATTTGTATATACACAAATGTAAAATATGGGATAAAATCCCAATCCCTTTTGAAAAATAAAAATTTATAAATAGAAGTTTTTTATAAGCAAAAATTAGTTGAGAAAATTTATAATTTATGATATTATATTTTGTAATATAAGTTATTCGAAAAATTTGAATAACTTAAAATAATTTTTTTAAAAATAGAAGTATAATTTTATATATTGAAAGGTAAAATATTCTGTAATTTGTGAGGAAGAAAATATGGAAAACAAAGAAGATTGGAAAAAAGTAGAAGAAGATATATTAAATAAAGATAGCGAAAAAATAGCAAACTATGGAGTAGATATAATTGGAGAATTAGATAATTTAATAAAGAAGAACAATAATGTGAAGCGAAAGAAAATAAAAAAAATAATCAAAATAAGTTTTAGGTCGTTTATGATATTAATAATTATATTTGCAGTTGCTTTATTAATGTTTGGATTTTATTTATACGATTCTATGTTTAAATCAAGACACGATGTAGATCCTACAGAGTTTATTGAGGCAATTAGTGAAGAAAAGGTTAAATGTATATCAAAAAATGTAGATAATAATAAAAATGGTCTATATGAATATCGACCTAAAAGCAATAAAGAAATTGTAATACATGCCGTAAAGAAATTTGGGAAAACAGATAGCGATGTGATAGAACAATATTTTAAATATTATTTTGAGAAATGGTCAGATGAATATAAAGACAAATTTGTTATAAAACAAGGTTATAAAGAATGTGAAATATATCCAGAAGAAACAAGTCAATGGTTGCTCTCATATAGTGTATATGCTGAAATACATAATTATCAAGAATTAATTGAGTACACAGACGCTATTATAAGGTTTTTACAATTTTCAGATAATTCATTAGCAGGTATGGATATGTATTTAATATATAATAATACTAAAATATACCCATATAATAAATATCCAACGAGCAATGAAGAAATAAAGCAAAGTGCAATAATACAATATAATAATATCACAAAAAATGATAATGCAAATACTGAAATAACAGAGTGATAGTATTACTAATTTGCAAAATATGCTAAAATATGCTATAATAGAAGTAGGTTAAAAGGCAAAGTAAACGAAAGTTTATGACGCAAAGCCAATGGTCTAAAGGTTATATAATAGCCCAGGATTGCAAGGTTGCACAAAAGAAGGAGGAATTAATATGAATAAAAAGAAAGTATTGAAAATTATTTTATTAATTGTATTAATTGCTATAGTTATTTTTTTAGCAATAACAATTAGAAAGATGATTATAATTAGTAATTTAAACAATAAGGTTTCAAAGTACATAAATAGTAATAATCGTTATGAAAAAATTGTAAATAATTCCGAAGGTACGACAGAGTTTTATTTAAAAGATGAGAATGCTTTGATGATATATACATCAAAAGAAAAAGACACAGGTAAAAATAGAAAGTTAATGCAATATACCAAAGGGGACAAGGTAAATACTTATATAGATGTTGAAGATTCTAAAATAGCGATGTTAGGTGCTAGCAAGGATGAAGTACCATCTCAAATTATAATTATGGGATTCGATTATGAGAATAATTTATGGAATTTATTTAAATTAGCAGTTATGAGCAAAATAAAAACTGCAAAATATGAAGGAAAAGATTGTTACTTTGTTCAATCATTAATAGCAGATAATGCATATATACAAAAGGAAACGGGTCTTACATTAAAAGCAAATAATGGATACTCAGTAAAAGAAGATGGAACAGAAGAAGCAATAGTTGCAGAATATTATTATGAATTTGGCAATGTAGATGATAGTATATTTGTAGAGCCTGATATAAGCCAATATAAAATACAAGAAAGTAATTAAATATGTATAGAGAGGATGATTGGATAGTCATCTTCTTTTTGATTATTAAAGCAATAACTTACAATTTATAAAGATATGGGTAAGTATTTACTCATATTTTTTTGACCTTTCATCTAAAAATAAGTCCTCTTATCTTAATATTATAGACATTCAGTTTATAAAATTATATAATAAAAGTAACAAGAGAGAGGAATGAAATTATATAATGAATATTCATATAAACAGGTTAGTAAATAATAAACTTGATAATTCAGAAATTAGAATAAATATAGAATATGCAGAAAAAAATGAAGACATTAAAAATTTAATTAATCATATTCAAGAATATGATAAAAGAAAAATGGTAGTATTTGATGGATATAACATGATACAGATAAATACAGAAGAAATAATATATTTTTATAGCGATGGAAACTATAATTTTTGTAAAACAAAGGAAAAAGAATATCGCATAAAAAGTAAGTTATATGAAATTGAAAAAAAAAGTAATGATTTTTTACGAATTTCAAAAAGTTGTATTGTAAATATAAAGCAAGTAAAAAGTTTTGACATCGGAGAAAATAGAAATATAATAGTTAGGTTTTTTGATAATTCAAAACAATATGTATCGAGAAGAAAAATAAAAGAAGTTATGAATTATTTAGATGAAAGGATGATGTAAGATGAAATTAGTAAGAAAAAATTATTTTTACATAATTGAATTTTTAATTGGAATTTTTATATTTAACTTTATATTTTCAATATGTAAAACATTAAAATTGATAAACATTGGAGCAAAAAATGAAAGTTTTATAGAAAATATCAAAATTAGTTTTTCAGAAACATTTTTAATCTATATAATTATATACGCAATTTTAGTAATTATACAAGTTATATATGATAGACATATTGTTAATAAACTTAATGAAAAACTAAAAAAACAAAAGAAAGGGGGGAATGAGAATGAACAATAAAAAAACAATAATAATTGTAATATTAGTTATTTTAGTAGTATGTGCGATTGGTTTTGGAATATTTAAAGCAACACATAATGAAAATTATTTGTATAATCAAGATGGTACAATAACAGATGGAAAAAGCGAATTAATTAATCATATAAAATCTATAGAAGATGTTAATGAAAGAAAAAATCAAATTGATTATTCAGTTCAACAAAACATTTTAACCCAACAGGAAGCAAATGAATTATACTAAAGGTATAAACTGCAATTTATTAAAATGTTCATAATATTTTGATATTGCGAATAAGACAAATTATATAAATAATAATTCAAAGAAATAGAAGAGCAATCTTCTATTTTTTTTCATAAAATTAAAAAAATCTTTTAACAAAGCACCAAATTTTTCCTTTCAAAAAGTGAGGAAAAAAATTTTTTATGAAAAAGTTATATTTTTTTTCGTACAAAATATATATTTTTTCCTTTCAAAAAGTAAGAGGAAAAATATTTTTTTCAAAAAAATTAAAAAAATTTCAATTTTTTATCCTACAAAACGTTGATTTATTCCTTTATGGAATAAGGGGATAAAAATTCTTTAAAAAAATTTAAAGTTTTTTTCGTACAAAGTGCCATTTTTTTCCTTTATGGAATAAGAGGATATTTTTCCCTAAAAATTGAATATGGAAAAATTACTAAATACATTCTTATTATTATGAGCCATTTTAATAGGTACGCCAAGACATCTAAATTAGATTGAGCGATAAATACTTATATTATAAAATATTAGGTAGCAACTAATATGGCGATGAACAATAATAAGCATAATGATACTCTTACCTAGTCATAGTTCGAGCGTGATAAAACCGTCTAAAACAATGAAGGTAATTTCGTAAAAGAGCGAAGAGGTGAAATTCCTGTGGAGCAAATTAAGCTGATTTGCCGTTTAGTAATTTATAATAACATTTTACTCAGATTGTATTTATACAAATAGGATGTGAGTAAATGGTAGATAAAGTTTTAATCAATAATATAGAAAAATATGAATTATCATTTTTTAAGATAGCAATGCAATTAAGAGCAATTAATTATTTGGAAGAAAAGAATGCATTAAATGAAAAAATTTGCAAATGTGCAAAAACAAAAATTAAAGAAAATTTACAGTTTTGTACTATTACACCAAAACCTTTAGAATTTTACAAAGAAAGGTTAGGTGGTAAATGTGGAGATAATTAAAATACCGAAAAAAGAAGGAATAATTGATAGAACAACAGGAAAAGTGTTAAATAGAAAATTGAGAGTAGCAGCATATGCAAGAGTTAGTACAATGGGAGCAGAGCAATTAAATAGTTATGAATCACAAAAGAAATATTACTATGAAAAAATTAATAATAATCCTGAATGGCAATATGTAGATATCTATGCAGACGAAGGAATATCTGGAACAACAGATTATAGAAGAGCAAGTTTTATGAAAATGATACAAGATGCATTATCGGGAAAAATAGATTTAATATTAACTAAATCTATATCAAGATTTGGAAGAAACACAATGGATGTTTTGAAAAATGTAAGGTTGTTAAGAGATAACAATGTTGCAGTTTTATTTGAAGAAAATAATTTAAATACTTTAGATACAAAGACGAGTGAAATGTTATTAACTACACTTAGTGCAGTAGCACAACAAGAAAGTGAAAATATATCTGAACATGTTAAATTAGGTTTGCAGATGAAAATGAACAGAGGAGAATTAATAGGATTTAACAGATGTTACGGATATAGAAATGAAAATGACAAATTAGAAATAATAGATGAAGAAGCTGAAGTAGTTAAATTTATTTTTGACAAATATTGTGATGGACATGGTGCAAATGGAATTGCAAAGATGTTAACAGAACAAGGAATAAAAAGCCCTAAAGGAAATAATAAATGGAATGATAGTACAATAAGAGGAATATTACGAAATGAAAAGTACAAAGGAGATGTATTGCAGGGAAAAACTTATACAGCAGATCCTTTATCACATAAAAGATATAAGAATTTAGGGGAGGCTGACCAATTTTATGTTTCAGAACATCACGAACCAATTATTTCTCCAGAAAAATTTGATATGGTACAAGAAATTTTAAAAGAAAGATGCGGAGCAAGGGCAAATGGAAGAAGAATAGGAAATGTTGGAAGAAAGTTTGCTTTTAGCAGTAGAATCAGATGTGGATTCTGTGGCAATTGTTTTACAAGAAGAACAGTTGTAGGCAAAGATAGAGAAAAAATTCCATCATGGTCTTGTATTAGCTTTGCAAAAAATGGAAAAGAGAATTGTACAGAATCTAAAACTATTAGAGAAGAAATGATAAAAGAGGCTTTTGTTGATAGTTATAAATTATTATCTTCAAATACAAATTTTGAAACAGAAGAATTTTTGAACTTAATGCAGGATACAATGAATGAAAATAGTAGGCAGGATGAACTAGAAAAATTCAAGAAAGAGTTTGTAGATATAAAATCAAAAAAGAGTAAACTGATAGATTTAATGGTAGAAGATAAAATATCCGAAGATGACTAGTTTGAAAGAAATAATAAAAAAAATAGAACCAAAATAATAGAAAAAGGGCATA